>JAEKLU010000106.1 GCA_019509685.1 Mesorhizobium sp.
GGCCGACGCTGCTTGTCGCCGACGAGCCGACCGGCAATCTCGACACCGCGCGCACGCACGAGGCCGATGTCGCCGCCTATGCCGGCCGCACCATCCGCTTCCTCGACGGCCATGTCGCCTCCGACACCTTGAATGCGGAGGCCGCATGATCTGGGAAACCGTTCGGCTCTCGCTGCGCTCGATCCGCCGCAACGTGCTGCGCTCGTTCCTGACGCTGCTCGGCATCGTCATCGGGGTCGCCGCAGTCATTGCCATGCTCACCATCGGCTCCGGCACCACGCAAAAGGTCAAGGCCGACATCTCCAAGCTGGGCAGCAATTTGCTCGTCGTCCGCGCCGGCCGTCCCGCGGGTCCGGGCGGCCCAGGAGGGCTGGACCAGGCCGTGCGGCCGCTGGCCGAGAAGGATGTGACGGCGTTGGTCGCGCATCTGAGCGGCGCGCGCGCCATTTCACCTGCCTCGCAAAAACAGGTGCGCGTCATCTTCGGCACCGAGAGCCTGACCTCCGGCGTCACCGGCACCGACAGCGCCTATCTCGACGCGCGCGACTGGAAGCTGGTGTCGGGCCGCCCGTTCAGCGATTCCGAAACCCGCTCGGGCACCGGCGTCTGCCTGATCGGCGAGACGGTGCGCCAGCAATTCTTCGGCGCCGGCGACCCCGAAGGCGAGATCATCCGCGTCAACCGCACCTCCTGCAAGATCATCGGCCTGTTGGAGCCTAAGGGCTATACCGGCTTCGGCCAGGACCAGGACAATGTCGTGCTGATGCCGCTGCATGCCTATCAGCGGCGCATTGCTGGCAACCGCGACGTCGACAACATCTACATCGCCGCCGACGACCGCACGCCGACCAGCGAACTGCAGCCGCGCGTCGAGGATATTTTGCGCGACACACGCCGCGTCACCCCGGACCGCGATCCCGATTTCGCCATCCGCGACATGACCCAGATCGCCGACGCCATGGCCAGCGCCACCACCACCATGACCGGCATGCTAGGCGCCGTCGCCGGCGTCAGCCTGCTGGTCGGCGGCATCGGCATCATGAACATCATGCTGGTCTCGGTCACCGAGCGCACGCGCGAGATCGGCATCAGGCTGGCGATCGGCGCGCATGAAAAGCACATCCTCATCCAGTTCCTGGTCGAAGCGACGGTGCTGTCGCTGCTCGGCGGCATCATCGGCATCCTGATCGGTTTGGCGTTGGCTGGACTAGCCTCGGCGACGCTGACGATACCGTTCGCGCCAAGCCCGGCGGTCATTCTGCTCGCCGTCGGCTTCTCGGCGTTGATCGGCATGGTGTTCGGCTTTTTCCCGGCCCTGCGCGGCGCCAGGCTCGACCCGATCGACGCGTTGCGGCACGAATAGGCCGCCGGAGGAAGATCGCCGTCAGGATTCCCGCGCCGGCGCGATCCTTCGCGTCGACCCCAAAAGAAACGGCCAGCCGAGGTTCACGGCAAGCCCCGCCAGCAGGATAAGGACCAGGCCTGCGCCTTGCATGGTGGTTATCGAACGGCCGAAGACGAAGAAGTCGGACAGCAATGCGGCAACCGGGTTCAGGAAAGATCCGGCCGCGATGACCGTGATCGGGAGCTTGGAAGATGAATAGAGCAGGATGTAGACGATTCCGGTGTGGATGACGCCAAGGCCGACAAGCCACCCCCACATGCCATTGCCGCCGGTTTGAAGCGCGGCCAGATCGACGAACGGCGCAAAAACGACGACGCCGATCAGGCAATGGATGGCGCTGAGAACGCTGGGCTTCACCGATTTGACGGCTCGGGTGGTCAAGGTGGTGGCGGCATAAAACAGCGACGCGACAAGCGCCAGGCCGACGCCGACGAGCCAGTCGTGATCGGCCCTCATGACGCCGAGTTTTGGCAGGATGGTGAGGACGAGGCCGAGGAACGCGACGCAGATCCAGCCCAATTTATCCCGCGACAGCCCTTCCTTGAGCAACAAAGCCCCAGCCAGCGTGATCCAGAACGGTTGCAGGTGATAGATGATCGTCGCGAAGCCGATCGATGTCAATTTGAAGGCCTGGAACAAGGCCACCCAGTTCAAGACGAGGCAGATGCCGCTGACGATCACCAGCGGCCATAGCGCCTTGTCCGCGATGAAGAGGCTCTTCCAGCCCTCTCGCAAAGCGCTCCACCCGACAAGAGCTATCGCGCCGAAGACACAGCGAAAAAGGATGACGTTGAGCGTCGGCTGGCCGGACTCGATGGAAAATAGACCCGCTGTACCAGATATCGCCATGCCGGCAGAAAGCATGATCGCCGCTCGGCCGAGCCCCGATTTAGATTCCACTGTCATTGCATTCCACTTTCGCGAAGCTTGATCCGGGGCCACTTCTCTCGCTCACATCAAGTTCGGGACTGCTCAATCAGGAAGAGCCACTTACGGAATGCTGCTCGACCAGCGGCAGATGAAAATTTGAGCGCGCACCACAAGGCGGCATTGTGAGCGGCCGGCCGACGGTGCTAGCCCATGGTGCGATGGCGATCCTTGCATGGTGTCCGCGGGATCAAAGCGAGGGCGAACCGATGAGCTACAAAGCACGCGTATTGATGATAGTCGTGCTCATCGAGGCCGGGCTTGCCGACATCTGGTGGTATCTCGCCCGTTACGGCATGGCCAATCCCGGCCGCGTGACCACCGAATTCCAGGCTGTCGTCGGCCAGACGATGGGAATGGCGATGGGTGGCTTTCTCGGCCTCAGCGTAACCCTGTTCTTCGTTGCGGCCCGCAACGACAGGAAAAAGCGGCAAGGCTGATGCTGCGCGGCCTCAGAACGGAAGCCGCGCGTTCTCCTTGACCTCTTTCATGACGAAGAACGTCCTGGTTTGCCGGACGCCCGGCAGCGCGATCAGCTTTTGCCCGTGCAGCTTGTTGAAATCGGCCATGTCGCGAACGCGTATCTTCAACAGATAGTCGAAATCGCCGGCCACAAGATTGCAATCCAGGACCTCCTTGAGCTCGAGCACGGCCGCCTCGAAGGCGCCGAAGCTTTCGGGCGTCGAGCGGTCGAGCACGACGCCGACCATCACCAGTGCGCCAAGTCCGACCGCAACCGGCGCGATCTCCGCCCTCACCCCAGTGATGTAGCCGTCCTCGAACAGGCGTTGCGTGCGCCGATGGCAGGTGGCTGCGCTGACATTCACGCGCGCCGCCAGCTCGGCGTTCGTCAGCCGCCCCTCGGCCTGAAGGGCGCGCAGAATCCTGACGTCTATACGGTCGAGCGCTTGCGCGGAAGATTCTTCCATTTTTCTCACAAATCTGATTGATCTCAGCCTATCTAAGAGCATTTTTCCACAAATGGTAGAACTCTGGAAGGCGAGATCGAGAGCACCTCTCGCCCAAGGCCGTCTATCCTCCGCCCATCGAAAACAACCGTTGCGGAGACAGATCGATGTCGCTCCTTGAGAAATTTGAACGTTACAAGCTGACCTTCGGCCCGACGCCGATCGAACATCTGCCGAGGCTGAGCGCGGCGCTGGGCGGGAAAGTGCAGGTCTACGCCAAGCGTGACGATTGCAACTCCGGCCTCGCCATGGGCGGCAACAAGCTGCGCAAGCTCGAATACATCGTGCCGGACGCGCTTCGCGCCGGCGCCGACACGCTGGTGTCGATCGGCGGCGTGCAATCGAACCACACGCGCATGGTTGCCGCCACCGCCGCCAAGATCGGCATGAAATGCGTGGTGATCCAGGAGAAATGGGTGCCGCACTATGATGCGGTGTACGACCGGGTCGGAAACATCCTGCTGACGCGGCTGATGGGCGCGGACAGCCGGCTGGTCGACGACGGTTTCGACATCGGCATCCGCAAAAGCTGGCAGGATGCGATCCAGTCGGTGAAGGATGCCGGCGGCAAGCCCTATCCGATTCCCGCCGGCGCCTCGGTGCACAAGTTCGGCGGCCTCGGCTATGTCGGCTTCGCCGAGGAGGTGGCAAAACAGGAAGCCGAACTCGGCTTTGCCTTCGACTACATCATCGTGTGCGTCGTGACCGGGTCGACGCAGGCGGGCATGATCGTCGGCTTCGCCGCGCAGGATCGCGCCGACCGCGTGATCGGCATCGACGCCTCCGGCACACCGGACCAGACCCGCGCGCAGGTCCGCCGGATCGTCGACGACACCGCCGCCCTGGTCGAACTAGGCCGAACCGTGGGCGATGACGAGATCGTCATCAATCCCGACTACGCCTACCCGGCCTATGGCGTTCCCTCCGCAGAAACGAACGACGCGATCCGTCTGGCGGCCCGTACCGAGGCGATGATCACCGACCCGGTTTATGAGGGAAAATCGATGCAGGGCCTGATCGATCTGATCAGGAAAGGCTTCTTCCCCGAAGGCTCAAAGGTGCTCTACGCGCATCTCGGCGGCGCCCCGGCCATCAACGGCTACAGCTATTACTACAAGGACGACGGCGCTCTCGGCAAAAGCACTTCGGACACCGCGTTGCCACCGCTCTTCCCGTGAGGGCTTAGGAAGCTTCGCTATCCGCGAAGTGCCACTCGATCAGCGGCTTCATATGCGCTGCCAACCCATCCGGCAGGTCGGCCGCATGACGGATGATCACCGGTCCTTCGATCTCCGGATCGGCCTCGGCCGCGACAAAAGCCCTGATGCGTCGCGCAATCTCGTCGGCCGGTTCATCGACATGGTAGCGGCGGAAGAGAACCGTGCCGGTCGCGGTCGACAGCGCGTGGTGGCGCCTGCCGCGCGTGGCTGTCGTCAGGTCGAGGCCGGTCTCCTCGCGAACCTCGCGGATCATGTTGAAATCGACGTCGACGAGGCCATCGCGAAAATCGATCGGCTCGAACGAACCGGCGGCGAAGTAGACGCTGCCGGCCAGGACCGTGTGCGGCCCCATGCGGATCGCCACCAGCGCATTGTCGCCGGCGACCAGCATGGCGTGGCCGTAGGCATGTTCGGCGCCGCTCGCTTCACGGTTCTTCCGCCACAGCATGAAGGTCGAGTATTTCACCGCATGACAGCGCCCGACGAGACGATTGTCGCGCCATGCGAGCGCCGACAACAGCACCACCGTGCCATCGAACAGCGCCGGTTTCTCTTCGATCTCCTGCCGCCAGTTCTCGGCGATCGCCGCCTGGTTGTCGCGCTCGAACGGGTGCTGCTCGGCGACGAGCCGCACATCGATCTCGTCGACCGGCAGGATGACATTGCGCGGCAGATCGAAACTCACAGGGGTCACGCCATGTTCAAGGCGATTGCCACCGGGCAATGGTCGGAGGCCTTCGGCCTGTCCCAGCCGGCGCGCGGAAAGCGCTCGACCTCCTGTCCGGGCGGAAAGATAGTGCGCCAGGGCTGGCCGTTGCGGATGATGTCGGGAACCGCCGTTGCGTTCTTCGCCGCCAGCGCCTTCGACAACAGGATATAGTCGAGCTGGCAGAGATGCCGCTCCTGCGGCCCGCGCGTGTGATAAAAACTCCAGCGGTCCATTTCCGGCCGCCGTTCGACGACGTTCTCGCAGAAGCCGCCAGCGGTCAAAACATCGATCGACGACAGCGCCTCGTCGACGACTTCGAAGCGGTAGCCGTCGACGGAGTCGCCGGCTACCTTCACGCGCTGCCGATAGTCGTTCATGTCGCCGCAGATCGCCCAGCGCTTGTCGGCCGCATGGTCCTTGCCGAAACGCTCTTCGATGATGCGCCGCACGGCTTGCGCCTCGGCAATGCGCAGCGGCATCGTCGCCTCGCGGCCGTCGAGCCCGTTGCGCGGCGGGCCCATCGACTTGAAGTGGACGAGATAGAGCGTCAGCGGCGCACCGCCGATGCTGAGATCGACCTCCAGACAGTCGCGCCGGAAAATGCGCTCGTTTGCTTGGTGCCCGAGGGCGGCAAGCTCCGGCGTGAACAGGCCGAACTGCTCGAACGTGACATAGGCATGGCTGGTCATGCGTACGAACTCGATCGGTTGGCCCTGCGCGGTCTCGTTGCGCATCATCAAGGCGACATCGATGCCGCGTGAGTCATTGCCGGCGGTGGTGTATTTCTGCCGATAGCCCTGCCCGACCATCTTGAACAGATAGCCATATTCGAAGGCTTTCAGCGCCTCGATATTGTCGACTTCCTGCATGCAGATGATGTCGGCGCGGGTGGCCGCGATCGCCAGCGCCGTCAGCTGGCGCGTATCATCGGATTGGGCAATCGTGCGCGCCTGTTCGAGAATGCGGTATTCGGCCTCGCTCTGGATGTCGAAGAGAGCCAGCGTGCGGTCCTCGTTGAGTTGGTTGCGATAGCCCGAGAAATCGAACCTGTTCATCAGGTTCTCGACGTTGAACGTGGCGAGGCGCAGCGACATGGCGTGACCTTTGCCCGCAAGACGGTGCGAAAACAAGAGCCAGGCCCGATGCGCGTCATGGTTGATGGAACCTTTCCGTTCATCCTCCGTTCAGACGAGAAGTTCCAACAATAGGCCCATTCCCGGGGTGTGCTGGGCGTGGGGCCTTACTCCTTGGAGAGTGAAATGAAACCGCTCTTTTCTTCGTTCAGGTCCGGGCTTTTGGCCCTGGGCCTTGTCGCGGGCGTGACGGCGCCATCGGTCGCCGGCCCGATCCTGCAACCCGATCTTGGCGTCGCGACGAAGACCGCCGCGCCGAACATCATACCGGTGCGTGACAGCTGGGCTGGCGGCAACGGAGGAATGCAGAACTGGCGCTGGCGGCATGGCGGCGACTTCAGGCGCGGCGGCGATTTCAGATGGCGCGGCGACCGCCACTTCTCCCGCAACTGGGACGGCGGCAACTGGGACGGCGGCGGCGACTGGCGCTGGCGGCACCATCACCGCAGGCACTTCCGCGACGGCGACGCCGCGATCCTTGGGCTGGGCCTCGGCCTGGGCCTGGGCAGTCTTGCCTATGACAACTACTATGATCCCTACCAATATGATTACTATCCGCGCTATGTTCAGCCGCGGCGCGTCTATCGCACGGAACGGCTTTCCAGCGCCCATGTGCAGTGGTGCTACGACCGTTACCGGTCGTACCGCGCCCGGGACAACAGCTTCCAGCCCAATTACGGGCCTCGCAAGCAATGCTGGTCGCCCTATAGCTGAGCTGGCCTCGAGCAAACGCGTGGAGACGGCGCCCCCACGGGCGCCGTTTTATTTTGCCAAGGCCACAACTGGCGATAACCGTAAATTTATCAGCCGGGTCTATGCACAGGCTGGTGCCCCACCCGACGATTCGCCGCGACGCAGTTCGCGAGGACGTGCCCGCCATGGCCGAAGAACAAAACAGATCCCAACACAGGCAGCGTGTGCTCAAGGGCGCTACCATCCT
>JAEKLU010000366.1 GCA_019509685.1 Mesorhizobium sp.
CTGTATCCCTTGGTCAACGACGGCGCGAAAATCATCGAGGAAGGCATCGCGGCGCGCGCGTCCGATATCGATGTCGTCTGGGTGAATGGCTACGGCTTCCCTATCGGCAAGGGCGGGCCGATGTTCTGGGCCGGGCTCCAGGGGGCGGCGAAGATCGTCGAGCGGCTGGAGCATTGGCACCGGCAAACGGGGCGGCCGGTCTTCGAGCCGGCTCCGGCGCTGAGGCGGTTTGCCGTGACGGGGTCGTGGGAGAGTGTCCCGAACGGATAAGGACAGGCGCCGCGTTCCTTCGCGCCGACCTCGCTGGCTCTCACCAAACGCCGTCGCCAAATTTGACCATGTGGACAAAACTCAGGCATCGTTCCATAGTCCTCAGCGTCTGACATTTGGAACAGCCGGCTCGACACGGCTGTCGAACAGAGGGGCACTTCAATGGAAAACGAACGTAGCAAAACGCAACGCACGAGCCTGTCGCGGCGCAACGTGCTGGAACTCGGCGCGCTTGGCCTCGCCGCTTCCGTCCTGCCGGGTGCGGCCTTTGCCAAGGACAAGAAGCTGAAGGTGGCGGCGATCTTCGCCACGCCGATCGAGGAGCCGTGGGACAACCAGATCCACGTCGCCTTGCAGAAGGCCGAGAAGGAGCTGGGCATCGACTACAAATGGTCGGAGAAGGTCCAGACCGCCGACTTCAGCCGCGTGATGCGCGAATATGCGCAGGGCGGCTATCAATTGGTTTTGGGCGATGCCTTCGCCGCCGAGCGTGAATCGCGCAAGACCGCCAAGCAGTTCCCGAAGACGGCCTGGCTGTTCGGCTCAGGTGCTGGGCCCGCCGAGCCCAATTTCGGCGTCTTCGACAACTGGATCCATGAGCCGGCCTACCTCTCCGGCATGATCGCGGGAAAGATGTCGAAGTCGGGCACGGTCGGCGCGGTTGCGGCGATGGGCATTCCGGAAGTGAACCGGCTGGTCAACGCCTTCTTTGCCGGCGCCAAGGAGGTCAATCCGAACATGAAGAAAAAGGTCGCCTTCATCGGCTCCTTCTTCGATCCGCCCAAGGCCAAGGAAGCTGCCGTGGCGCAGATCGACGCCGGCGTCGACGTCATCTACGCCGAGCGTTTCGGCGTCATCGAGGCGGCGGTGGAAAAGAAGATCTACGCGATCTCCAATATGTCCGACCAATCGAGCCTCGGTCCCGACACAGTCATCACCGGCCCTGTCTGGGACATGTACCCGACGGTCGAGCAGGCGATCAAATTGGTCAAGGCCGGCGTCTTCACCGCGCAGGATTATGGCGATTTCTCGCGCATGGCCAAGGGCGGCTCGTATCTGGCGCCCTTGCACAAATTCGACAAGACGCTGCCTGCCGAGGTCAAGGACCTGGTCGAGAAGAAGAAGGCCGAGATCCTCGAAGGCAATTTCCGCGTCGACGTCGACGAGAACACACCGGTTTCGGATTGATGCCTTGTTGAGGGATGGCGCGAGGCCCCTCTCTCTGTCCTGCCGGACATCTCCCCCTCAAGGGGGGAGATTGGCGGCTTCGTCGACGACGCTCGATCTTTTCAACGTTGAAAGTTGGCGAAAGCCGGCGTGACATCTGATCTCCCCCCTTGAGGGGGAGATGGCCGGCAGGCCAGAGAGGGGGGCCTCGCGCTGCCCTCGGGATCGCAAATCCAGGGAGCACCCTTGTCCGTCCCTCTCATCGAAATGCGCGGCATCACCAAGATCTTCGGCGCCGTCACGGCGAACGAGGCTGTCGATCTCAGCGTCGCGCCCGGCGAAATCCTCGGCCTTCTGGGTGAGAACGGCGCCGGCAAGACGACGCTGATGAACGTGCTGTTCGGCGCCTATGCGCCGGATGCCGGCGAAATACTCGTCGAGGACAGGCCTGTCGCCATCCACAACTCCGCCGACGCTCTGGCCGCCGGCATCGGCATGGTGCACCAGCATTTCCATCTCGCGCCGCGCCTGACGGTTCTGGAAAACCTACTGATCGGTATTCCGGGAAAATCCGGCCGTATCGATCGCGCCGGTGGACTGGCGCGACTGCAGGAAATCGGCCGCCGGCATGGCTTGAGCCTGGATCCGAACCT
>JAEKLU010000367.1 GCA_019509685.1 Mesorhizobium sp.
TTCCATGTCGAAGGCATTGGCTGATCCAAGCACATTGACGCCGAGCACGCCGGCCTTGCGGGCGATCGCGACGGCCTTGTTCATCGTCGCCACCGCATGCGGATATTCCGAGCGGATATAGACGAAACCCTTGCTCGCGCCGGTGGCGATACCGGCGATCGCCATGCCTTCGATCAGAACGAAGGGGTCACCCTCCATGATCATGCGGTCGGCGAAAGTGGCGCTGTCGCCTTCGTCGGCGTTGCAGACGATGTATTTCTGCGCACCCGCCGTATCCAGCACCGTCTTCCACTTGACGCCGGTCGGGAAGCCGGCGCCGCCGCGACCGCGCAGGCCGGATTCGGTGACCTGCTTGACGATGTCGGCCGGCGCCATCGCAACCGCGTTCTGCAGGCCGCGCAAGCCGCCCAGCGACTTGTAGGCATCGAGCGACAGCGGATCGTTGATGCCGCAACGCGCGAAGGTCAGCCGCGTCTGCTTTGCGAAGAACGGAATTTTATCAGGCGCGCCGAGCCAGCGCTTGTGATGGCCGCCGGTCAGGAAGCCCGAGTCGAACAGGCTCTTGACGTCGGACGGCTTGACCGACCCGTAAGCAACGCGGCCCTTGTCGGTCGCGACTTCCACCAACGGTTCCAGGAAATACGCGCCGCGCGATCCGTTGCGCATGATCTTGGCCTCGACGCCACGCTCCTTGAGCTCAGCCTCGATTGCCTTGGCGACCTTTTCGGCGCCCAGCGCGATGGCGCCGGAATCGCAGGGGACATAGATGCGCGGGATCATGAACGCACCTCCGCGACGATCTCTTCGATCTTCTCGTCGTCGAGCCGGCCGATCACTTCGCCGTCCAGCATCGCCGATGGCGAGCAGGCGCAAAGCCCGAGGCAGTAGACCGGCTCCAGCGTAACCGATCCGTCGCGCGTGGTCTCATGGAAATCGATGCCGAGCAACTGCTTGGCCTTGGCAGCGACGGCGTCCGAGCCCATCGACTGGCAGGCTTCCGCCTGGCAGAGCTTCAGCACGTGCCGTCCGGCCGGCTTGGCGCGAAAATCGTGATAGAAGCTGACCACGCCGTGCACCTCGGCCCGCGAGAGGTTCAGCCCATCGGCGATGACCGGCAGCGCGTCCTTCGGAACGTGCCCGAACTCTTCCTGGATGCTGTGCAGGATCGGCAGCAGCGGGCCTTCGAGGCCCTTCATCTCGTCAATGATTGCCGCCGTGCGCGACGTGATTTCGGTACTTGCGGGCTGCATCGTCAAGCAGCGCCCTCCCTTGTCGTGGCGGCCAATGTATGTCACCCCAGAATATAGAGCGGTTTCGGGGCAACGACATGCATAGGGCGCAATATCGCTAAGTCCTTACGAAATCAGAGGAAACCTCCGAAATCAATAAAGCGCTCTCGTCGCTTGATAGAAATTTTCTATCAATCTCGGGCAGCTCGCATTGTCTAGCCTAGCGGTGGGCGCGAAAATCGTCCGCCAGCGCCATTGCCTCGTCCAGCAGCGCCTGCACCAGAGGCGTATGCGGTTCGCGCGGCGCGGCGACCAGCCCGACGGTGTGGCTGGCGTCCGGCTCGACGATCGGAATGGCCCGGATCGGCTCGGAAAAGCCGAATGTTTCCGCAAGGTTGAGCGGCATGATCGACGACCATTTGCCGGTCCGTATATGCGAGAACAGGACGATCATCGAATTGGATTCCAGCGTCGGCCGCACCTGCACGCCAGCCTCGGACAGATGCTGGTCGATGATGCGCCGATTCTGCATGTCCGGCGTCAGCAGGCAGAGCGGCAGCTGGCTGATCTCGGCCCACGTCACTTTGTCGCGGTCGGAAAAGGGGGTCCCGATCGCGGTGATCAACTGGTAGCGCTCATCATAAAGCGCCACGCTGGTCACGCGTCCCAGCGGCTCGTTGTCGAGATAGGTGATGCCGGCATCGACATCGAGATTGCCGAGCAGCGTCAGCACTTCGATCGAGGTGCGCGACAGGATCGAAAAGGTCACACCCGGGTGCTTTTCGCGGAACGGCGTCGTCAGCCGCGCCACCATGGCCAAGGCGGTGGGGATGGCGGCAATGCGGATGCGGCCGGACAGGTACGGCGCGCCCAGCCCAGCACCTGCATGCCTTCCGGCGTCAGCCCCTGGAAGCGCGAGCCGCGATTGACCAGCATGACGCCGAGCTGGCCCTCGAGCTGCTTGATGCCGGCCGACAAGGTCGGTTGGGTGACCCCGCAGGCTTCCGCCGCCCGGCCGAAATGCTCCTCCTTGGCGAGAGCGATGAAGAATTCGAGCTTGTCGATCATGGGCGCAAACTATCGGGCGCAACACGCCTGCGCCAGATGGGGCCGTTGCGACAGAGCTTTCTCAAAGGCCTAGAATGCCGGCCTATCCAACCAGGTTCAGAATATTGCCGTCGGGATCTTTGAACCAGGCGATTTTCATACCGTCGCCGACATGGATGTCGCCGTTGAGCGACAGGCCCGGCATCTCATAGTGCTCGAAAGCGACGCCCTTCGACTTCAGCGACTTGACGATGGGTTCGATCTCATCGCCGACCATCCAAGTCACTGCCGTTGCCTTGTTGGTGCCGGCGAATTGCGAATGATAGACGTTGATGACCGTGTCGCCGCTTTGATAGACGACCAGTTCGCCGCCCATCTCGTCTACCTGCTTGAGACCCAGCGTGCCTTCATAGAAGGTCCTGGCCTTCGCCAGGTCCTTGACCGCGAGATTGGCTGTTGCGTTGCTGTTTTCGAGCATGACCGTTTCCTTCCCGGATTGTCATTGTCCTCGCTCAGGCATCCGAAAATAGGGCGTGTGGACCGTTTGGCCATGGGATCGGGGACTGCAGAACCCTGGGACGTCTTTCTCCGGCAAGTCCGACGCCATCCGTCGCTTTCGGGAGCACATCGGTCAAGCGATTGCGCCACGGCTTGGTTCCGTCCGGAAACTGCACTATCTGAGACGCCGAACGCCAAGGAAAAGATCATGTCCGTCAGCAAGGAAAATGTCATCGAGCGGCTGAAGACGGTCAATGGGCCGGATTTCACCGGCAACATCGTCGACCTCGGCATGGTCTCCGATATCTTCATCGCCGATTCCAAAGTGTTTTTCTCCATCACCGTCCCCGCGGCGCGGGCACAGGAGATGGAGCCGCTGCGCGCGGCCGCCGAGCGGGTGGTCAAGGCCATTCCGGGCGTTGCGAGCGCGATGGTCGCGCTGACGGCCGAGAAGAAGGGCGGCGGCATGGAAGCGCCCGTGCCACCGCGCCCGGCCGCGCCCAGGCCCGCCGCTGCATCGCGGCCGGCGCCGCAGCGCGCCGCACCGCAGGCGCCGGCCTCGCAAAGCCACGGCAAGCGTGGTGTGCCCGGCATCGAGGCCATCATCGCGGTCGCTTCCGGCAAGGGCGGCGTCGGCAAGTCCACCACCGCCGTCAACCTTGCGCTCGGCCTGGCCGCCAACGGTTTGAAGGTCGGCGTGCTCGACGCCGACATCTACGGACCGTCGATGCCGAGGCTGCTCGATATTCATGGCCGGCCGCAGACGGTCGACGGCAAGATCCTGAAGCCGATGCAAAATTACGGCCTTAAGGTGATGTCGATGGGCTTCCTCGTCGATGAGGAAACGCCGATGATCTGGCGCGGCCCGATGGTCATGTCGGCGCTGACGCAGATGCTGCGCGAGGTCGAGTGGGGCTCGCTCGACGTGCTCGTCGTCGACATGCCGCCCGGCACCGGCGACGCCCAGCTCACCATGGCGCAGCAGGTGCCGCTCGCCGGCGCCGTCATCGTCTCGACGCCGCAGGACCTGGCGCTGATCGATGCCCGCAAGGGCCTCAACATGTTCAAGAAGGTCGACGTGCCGCTGCTCGGCATCGTCGAGAACATGAGCTACTTCCTCGCGCCCGACACCGGCAAGCGCTAC
>JAEKLU010000107.1 GCA_019509685.1 Mesorhizobium sp.
CGGTATCGGGAATGTCGAAGTCGACGCGGCTGTCGTCCTCGGCGACCGCTGCTCCGGTGATCGGAAACGGACAGACGACGGTGAGCAGATGGCAGGCGGTGTGCATGCGCATCAAGAGGTGCCGCCGTTGCCAATCGATCGCGAGCTTCAGTTTTTCGCCAACCGTGGGCAATCCCTGGACCGGCGCCGGGACATGGATGATCTCTTCCTTGGTCTCGCCGGTAATGGTGGCGGCAATCGCGATGCGGCTGCCATCGACGCGTTCGAAAAGCCCGGTGTCGCCCGGCTGGCCGCCGGAGGTGGCATAAAAGATCGTGCGGTCCAGCAGGATGCCGCCGCGGTCGTTGACGGCGACAACCACTGCATCCGCCGCCTTCAGATAGGCGTCGTCGCGAAACAGCGCTTCGGTCTTTTGCGCCATCAGGCCACCTTTTCGAACGGCACCGAAATGTCGGCCTTCTCTTCCATCCAGCCTGGTACCGGCAGGTTCTTTTCGCGCAGGAAAGCGGGATTGAACAATTTCGACTGGTAGCGCGTGCCGTAGTCGCAAAGCACGGTGACGATGGTATGGCCGGGCCCGAGCTCGCGCGCCAGCCGGATGGCTCCGGCAATGTTGATGCCGGTCGAGCCGCCGACGCACAGCCCCTCTTCCTGGATCAGGTCGAAGATGATCGGCAACGCCTCCTCATCCGGGATCTGGTAGGAGAAGTCCGGCGTGAAGCCTTCGAGATTGGCGGTGATGCGGCCTTGCCCGATGCCTTCGGTGATCGAGCTGCCATCGGACTTCAATTCGCCGCTGGTGTAGAAACTGTAGAGCGCCGCGCCCAGCGGGTCGGCGAGCGCGATCTTGACTTGCTTGCTCTTGGCCTTGAGCCCCATCGCGACGCCGGCCAGCGTGCCGCCCGAACCTACGGCCGAGACGAAACCGTCGACCTTCCCATTCGTCTGGGCCCAGATCTCCTGTGCGGTCTTGCGGATATGGCCGTCGCGGTTGGCGACGTTGTCGAACTGGTTGGCCCAGATCGCGCCGTTGGGTTCGGAGCGCGCCAGTTGCTCGGCAAGGCGGCCCGAGAGTTTTATGTAATTATTGGCGTTCTTGTAGGGCACAGCCGGCACCTCGATGAGCTCCGCGCCCAGGATCTTGATCACGTCCTTCTTTTCCTGGCTCTGCGTGTCAGGAATGACGATCACGGTACGGTAGCCGAGCGCCTTGGCGACCAATGTCAGGCCGATGCCGGTGTTGCCGGCCGTTCCCTCGACAATGACGCCGCCCGGCTTCAAAAGCCCGCGCTGTTCAGCGTCGCGAATGATGAACAGGCCGGCGCGGTCCTTGACCGATTGCCCAGGATTCATGAACTCGGCCTTGCCGAGAATCTCACAGCCCGTCGCTTCCGAAGCCTTGTGGAGTCTGATCAGAGGCGTGTTGCCGATGGCTTCGATCACAGAGCGGGGCATCAAGGGTTCCTTGTGTAGGTGTGCCGCGACCCTAGAAACCGGACGCCGCGGTTTCAAGGTAAGAATTTGCCTGGTCCAGTCGCATTGTGGATGCTGCAAAGCGAGCAATCATTTCAGCGGGCGGCGCAAAAGCGCTCTTTTCATTCGATTCCTGCACCGCTAGAGCAAGCCAGACTATTCGCGGGACTTCGCATGACACTTTACCGGGCCAATCCGAAGGACGGTGTCGCCTGGATCACGGGCGCCAGCACCGGCCTTGGTCGCGCGCTGGCCAAGGATTTCGCCAATCAAGGCTACGCTGTCGCGGTCACCGCGCTGCCGGGCGACCCTGTCGACACGCTGCTGGTCGAGACCGCCCAGATGTCCGGCCACATAAAATCGTTTCCTTGCGACGTCACCGACGAGCACGGCATGGCGCAGACGGTCGCCGCGATCGAACAGGATATGGGGCCGATCGTACTCGCCGTGTTCAACGCCGGAAACTATATTTCCACTCCCGGCGAAAAACTGGTCGTGCGCGATTTCCACCGCTCCTTTGCCGTCAACTATTTCGGCATCGTCAACGGTGTCGTGCCCGTTGTGGAGCGCATGCGGGTGCGCGGCCGCGGCCATGTCGTACTGGTCGGATCGGTCACCGCCTATTCCGGCTGGCCGACCACGGCCGCCTATGGTGGCACCAAGGCGGCGATCAACATCCTGGCCGAGTCGCTCAAATACGATTTCGACAAGATGAATATCCGCATTCAGGTTGTGAACCCGGGCTTCGTCGACACGCCGCTGACGGAAAAGAATCAGCTGCCGATGCCGGGGCTGATGCCGGTGCACCGTGCCTCGCGGCGCATGGCGCGCGGCATCAGAAAAGGCGGCTTCGAAGTCACCTTCCCCTACCACATAAGCTGGCCCTTGAAGCTGCTTGGCCTGTTGCCGCGGCCGATTGGCCGCTTCGTCATCGGCCTGACCACCAGCTGGTGGGGGCGGCCGTTGTTTTTCGATCGCAAGCCGGCGCAGAAACAAGACTCATCCCCGGATCAGACGAGATAACCGGCGAAACCGCGATTGCCCGCCGGCTGGGGCGGCCATAGGTTGAGAATCATTGCTTGGAGTCTGCGATGGGGCGACGGATCGTGCTTGCGGTGCTTGGCCTTGCCCTCATTCTGGTCGCAGGCTTCTTCCTTGGCCCGCGCGTGCCTGTCGACACCACCATCCGCTTCAATGCTTCGGTGATCGGCGACGATCCGCAAGCCTATCTGGCGCGTGAAGAAGCGGCGGTGCCCAACATCCATGACGGGTTGGACAAGGAGATCATCTGGGCGAACCCGATGGTCCATGCCAAGACGCCTTTGGCCATCGTTTACGTTCATGGCTTTTCCGCCTCGAAGGGCGAAGTCCGTCCTTTGCCTGACGATGTCGCGGATGAATTGGACGCCAACCTCTACTACACCCGCCTGACCGGGCACGGCCAGGACGGCGCGGCGATGGCCGAAGGCAGCGTCAATGCCTGGATCAACGACTATGAGGAGGCGTTGGCCATCGGCCGGGCGATCGGCGACAAGGTGATCGTCATTTCCACCTCGACCGGCGGCTCGCTGGCGGCCTGGGCCGCAACACAAGCCGGCGCTTCCGATGGCGTCGCGGCAATCGCGTTCATCTCGCCTAATTTCGGCGTAAAGGCCTCCGGCGCCGAGGTCCTGACCATGCCCTGGGGCAAGCAGATCGCCGAGCTTGTCGGCGGCAAGGAGCGCAGTTTCACACCGCACAATGCGCTGCATGCGAAATTATGGACCACCAAATATCCGATGGCCGCGCTGCTGCCGATGGCGGCGCTCACCAATCTTGCCTATGAGGCGCCGGTCGAAAAGGCGACGATCCCTGCCCTGTTCATCTTTTCGGATTCCGACAAGGTCGTGCGGCCCGACCGCACGCGTGAGATCGCTGGACGTTGGGGCGGTCCGCACGAATTGGTGCCGGTAGACGACACCGGCGATCCCGACAACCACGTCATCGCCGGCGATGCGCTGTCGCCGCAGACAACGGCCTTCCTCACCGAGCGTATCGTGGTCTGGGTGAAGGCATTGATGCAGCAGCAATCAGGCCAATGAAATGAAAACGGCCGGAGCATTGCTCCGGCCGTTCTTTATAGTCTCTGGCCTGCTGGGATTTAGGCTGCCCGGTTGGCCGGGCGCTTGCCGCCGAAGCGGCGCTTGTTGTTGCCCTTGAAGCGCTTGAACCCGTCCGGCTTGCCCTCGCCATTCGGCTGGGCGCCGGCCGGGCGTTCGCCTTGCGGCTTTGCAGCGAACTGACGCTCGCCGGCGGGCTTGCCGCCAAACCGCTGCTTGCCGGCGCCATTGGCAGGGCGCCGTCCGTCCCGGCGGCCGCCATGATGCTCGCGATCGGTCGGCTCGAAATGACGCTCGTTCTTCTCAGCCGGATTGCGCTGCGGATCCGGGCTGCCGAGATGATCGGCAACGATCGGCAGCTTGGTGCGGATGATGCGTTCCACCTGGCGCAGCTTGGCGTTTTCCGACGGATCGCAAAGCGTGATCGCGATGCCGTCCATGCCGTTGCGGCCGGTACGGCCGATGCGGTGGACGTAGCTTTCCGCCTCGTCCGGCAGGTCGAAATTCACGACATGGCTGATGCCGGGGACATCGATGCCGCGCGCCGCGATATCGGTCGCGACCAGGATGCGCACCGAGCCCTCGCGGAAATCGTTGAGCGCCTTCTGACGGGCGTTCTGCGACTTGTTGCCGTGAATGACGGCGGCCTTGAAGCCATCGCGCTCGAGGTCCTTGGTCACCCGGTCGGCGCCATGCTTGGTGCGCGAAAAGATGATGACGGACTTCATGGCCTCGTCGGCCAGCATCTTGGACAGCACCTGGCGCTTCTGCTTGGTGCGGGCGAAGACGACACCCTGGGAGATTTCTACCGCTGCCGTGCTTTGCGGCGAGACTTCGATGCGGACGGGGTTCTTCAAAAGGCCCTTGGCCAGCTCGGCGATCTCGTCCGGCATCGTGGCTGAAAACAGCGCCGTCTGGCGGTCAGGCGCGGTCGCCTTGGCGATGCGCTTGACATCGTTGATGAAACCCATGTCGAGCATGCGGTCGCCCTCGTCCAGCACCAGCCATTTGGTGTCGGAGAGGATGAGGTCGCCCTCGCGCACCAGGTCGGTCAGACGTCCAGGCGTGGCGATGAGGATGTCGACGCCGGGAGCAACCTTCTTCACCTGGCTGAAGCGCGAGACGCCGCCCAGCACCAGTGCGGTCGAGACATGTGCGCCCTTGGCGAGGATCTTGATGGTGTCCTCGATCTGCACCGCGAGCTCGCGCGTCGGCGCCAGGATCAGCGCACGGGTGGTCTTGGCACGACGCTTGGTGCCGAGCGCGATGATCTTCGACAGGATCGGCAGCGCGAAGGCAGCCGTCTTGCCGGAGCCCGTCTGCGCGATGCCAAAAATGTCGCGGCCTTCCATTTGCGGCGGAATCGCCTGCATCTGGATCGGCTTCGGCTCGGTGAAGCCGGCGTTGTGGGTGGCCTTGAGCAGCGCACCCGTAATTCCCAGCGCTGCGAAACCGGAGAGTTCCGCTGTGTCCTTGCCGGGCAATGTGTTTTCGTTGGTCAAAATAGTCTTCTTTCACGCGGCCCGTGGCCGCAAACATCGAAGCCGGCAGGGCGCAACCTGCCGTCGAAAAAATCATATGAAACGACAAGGCGGGCGGACGATAACGTCCACTCGGCTGCGCTGTCGTGCCCGCGAGCATCATGCCACGGGGCTTTTCGCCACTTTGTGATGTACCGGAAAGAGGGGCCGATATACCGGAAAGAGGGAAAACAGACGCAACCAGTCTCATTTGTCGAGAAGGCCGGAATCTCCCGGCCCAAGCGCCTATGGGCTGCATATGGCTGAGTTCGCCCCGGAATGCAAGGGGTATCATGTTGCAGTGCAGCAAAATCGACTAGAGAGCAGTCGGCAATATCAATTCAAACTTCATCCGGCCATTTCCTGGCGCCGTGTTGAACAAACAGAATTTCTATCTGAGTTTCCTTCACTCGATACGCGACGATATACGGCGTGCCAGGAATCACCAATTCACGCGTACCTCTGATCTCGCCTACTCGGCCGATGAACGGGTTGGCGGAGAGCAGTCGGGCGGTCTTTGAATGAATCTCGTTGACGACCCGGGCAGCCGCTCGTGGGTTATGTCGGCCGATGTAGTCGCCGATTGATGCAAGCTCGATCAGATAGTGTCGGGTCCAGACAATTCGCACAGAGGCTCATGCCTGACTGTATTTGTTGAGAACCGTCGCTATCTCTTCTTCGTTGGCAAAGTCGCCACGGTCGGCAGCCTCGATTCCCGCTTGGACGCCGGCGATCCACTTTTCCTGCCACGCCAGCGAACGGCCATGGGACAGGGCGTCCTCGATGATCTGATCGCGGGTGAGTGTCGAGCGCGAGGTCAACATTTCGATCCGACGGTTTAAGTCCTCGGATATTTCTACGTTGTTCTTCATAGGCTTATTCTGCCATATCTGGCGAATGCCTGCCAAGAAGTATCGCGCATGGGGGACCAAGCGATGAAGGTCGTGCTGAAGGAACTCGAGCGCCGGCGCGACATCGCCCGCATGGGCGGCGGACAGGCGCGCATCGATGCGCAGCATAAGAAGGGCAAGCTCACCGCGCGCGAACGCATCGAGGTGTTTCTCGACGAAGGATCGTTCGAAGAGTTCGACATGTATGTCGAGCACCGCTCGACCGATTTCGGCATGGAGAAGACCAAGATCGCCGGCGATGGCGTCGTCACCGGCTGGGGCACGGTCAACGGCCGTCCGGTCTATATTTTCGCCAAGGATTTTACTGTGTTCGGCGGTTCGCTGTCGGAGGCGCATGCCGAGAAGGTGATCAAGGTCCAGGAGATGGCATTGCGCAACCGCGCGCCGATCATCGGCCTTTACGACGCCGGCGGCGCGCGCATCCAGGAGGGCGTGGCCGCACTTGGCGGCTATGCCGAGATTTTCCAGCGCAACGTTCTGGCATCCGGCGTCATCCCGCAGATTTCGCTGATCATGGGGCCTTGTGCGGGCGGCGACGTCTACTCGCCCGCCATGACCGACTTCATCTTCATGGTGCGCGATACATCCTACATGTTCGTCACCGGGCCGGACGTGGTGAAGACGGTGACCAATGAGACGGTGACGGCCGAGAGCCTTGGCGGCGCTTCCGTGCACACAACCAAATCCTCGATCGCCGACGGCGCTTACGACAATGACGTCGAGGCATTGCTGCAGATGCGGCGGCTGGTCGATCTTTTGCCGGCGTCGAACACGGCCGAAATCCCCGAGATCGAATGCTACCAGTCCGTGACGGACCATGATTTATCGCTCGACCGTCTGATCCCGGACAACGCCAACAAGCCCTACGACATCAAGGAACTGATCCTGAAGGTCGCCGACGAGGGCGACTTCTTCGAAATCCAGCAAAACTTTGCCAAGAACATCGTTACCGGCTTCGGCCGCGTCGAGGGCCGCACGGTTGGCTTCGTCGCCAACCAGCCGATGGTGCTGGCCGGCGTGCTCGATTCCGACGCCAGCCGCAAGGCGGCGCGTTTCGTGCGCTTCTGCGACTGTTTTTCTATCCCGATCGTCACCTTCGTCGACGTCCCGGGCTTCCTGCCGGGCACCGCGCAGGAATATGGCGGGCTGATCAAGCACGGCGCCAAGCTCTTGTTTGCCTATGCCGAAGCGACCGTGCCGAAGATCACCGTCATCACCCGCAAGGCCTATGGCGGCGCCTATGACGTCATGGC
>JAEKLU010000108.1 GCA_019509685.1 Mesorhizobium sp.
GCCTTCTACTTCCTGGTGTCCGCGATATGGCTGTCGGTCGGCGACGCTCGTCGCAAGTCGACTCGTGCCGTAAGCTAAGGTAGCGACAGCTCTCTGCTGGAAGCAAGTTATGAGCAAGCGTTCGACCACTGCCGATGACATCCTGGCCGCCGCGCGAACCTTCATCGTCGCCGGCGGCTACAACGGCTTCAGCTATGCCGATATCGCTGAAGTGATCGGCATCCGCAAAGCCAGCATTCATCACCATTTCCCCAGCAAGGCCGACCTCGTCCGGACGCTGGTCAAGCGCTACCTCGAGGACGCTGTCACAGGGTTCGCAGAGCTTGAGCGCAATGTATCCGAACCGGCTGAGCTGCTTCGCATCTACGCCGGCTTCTGGGCCCAATGCATCGAGGATGCAAGCAGGCCGTTCTGCGTCTGCGCGCTGCTTGCCAGCGAGCTTCCCGCCCTGCCGCCGGAAGTTGCCGCGGGAGTGAAGGCCTATTTTCAGTTTCTCTCGGGATGGCTGACAGGCGTCATCGAGCGCGGCGCCGAGCAAGGCACACTGACGGTCTCCGCTTCGCCGCGCATCGAGGCCGAGGCCTTCATGGCGACGGTGCACGGCGCGATGCTTTCCGCGCGGGCTTACGGTGATGTCTTGACCTTCGGCATGATCCTGACGCCGACGCTGCGGAAGCTGATCCCCGCAACCGATTGACGGGAGCGAGGAAAGGGCGGTCAGCATCGGCGCGCTTGCGGCGTCTTTTCGCAGCTACGCCGCCTGCGCCATCCGCTCCGCGCTCATCCGGTAGGAGATCGCTTCGGCCAGATGGATACGGCCGACCGTCTCGCTGGCGTCGAGGTCGGCCAGCGTGCGCGCCACTTTCAGCACGCGGTGATAGGCCCGCGCCGAAAAACCGAGTTTCTCGCTGGCGTCCTTGAGCAGCGTCAGCCCGGCCGTATCCGGCCTGGCGATCGCCTCGATGATCGACGGCGGGCAATGCGCGTTGGTGGTAGCCGCGGCGCCGAGCTTCTCCAGCCGTTCGCGCTGCATGGCCCGCGCCCGCGCCACGCGCTGCGCCACCGCCGCACTTGTCTCGGCCTTGTCCGGCCGGATCAGGTCGCTTGCCGAAACCGCCGGCACTTCGATGCGAAGGTCGATGCGGTCGAGCAATGGGCCGGAGATGCGCGCCTGGTAATCGGTGCGGCAGCGGTCGCCGCGCAGGCAGCGATAGCCAGGCTCTCCCGACATGCCGCAGCGGCACGGGTTCATCGCCGCCACCAGCTGGATGCGCGCCGGATAGGTGACACGGTGGTTGGCGCGCGCAATCATGCAGTCGCCGGTTTCCAGCGGCTGGCGCAGCGCGTCCAGCGTCTGCGGCGCGAATTCCGGGAATTCGTCGAGGAAGAGAACGCCATTATGGGCGAGCGAGACTTCGCCTGGTCGTGCGCGTATGCCGCCGCCGACCATCGCCGCCATCGAGGCCGAATGGTGCGGCGCGCGGAACGGCCGCCGGTCGGTCAGCTTGCCCTCGCCGAGCTCGCCGGCGACGGAAGCGATCATCGACACTTCGAGCAGCTCCTTCGGCGCCAGCGGCGGCAGGATTGAAGGCAGGCGCTGCGCCAGCATCGATTTACCGGCACCTGGCGGGCCGACCATCAGCAGGTTGTGGCCGCCGGCCGCCGCCACTTCCAGCGCCCGCTTCGCGCTCTCCTGGCCCTTGATGTCGGCGAGGTCCGGCAGGTCGCGCGCCGCGAGCTGGATGCCGGCCTCCGGCCGCGACAGCACCTGCGTGCCGCGGAAATGGTTGGCGATGGCAATCAGGCTGCGCGGCGCCAGAATATCGAAGTCCTTGCCCGCCCAGGCCGCTTCCGGCCCGCAGGCGAAGGGGCAGATCAGCCCCTTGCCTTCGGCATTGGCGCCGATCGCTGCAGGCAGAGCTCCGGCAACCGCCGCGGTCATGCCATCGAGCGACAGTTCACCGAGCACGACATAGCCGGCCAGCATATCGCCCGGAATGGCGCCAAGGGCTGCCATCAGGCCGAGCGCGATCGGCAGGTCGTAATGGCTGCCTTCCTTCGGCAGGTCCGCCGGCGCCAGGTTGACCGTGACCTTCTTCGACGGCATCGACAGGCCCGACGCATGCAGCGCTGCCTGCACGCGTTCACGGCTTTCCGCGACCGCCTTGTCCGGCAGGCCGACGATCTGCATGCCGACCTTGCCCGGCGCGATCATCACCTGGACATCGACGGGCACGGCCTCGATGCCCTGGAATGCCACCGTGCGAACCCGCGCCACCATGTTTAACAAGCCCCCGATGCCGGCCCGCGCGTGGTTCTACGATCAATCCGCGAGCGAGCCCGGCTCAGACAACCACAGATTTACGGCTTAGGCAAGAACATTACAGGAACAAATGATACGGCCCGAGGCGGATGTCCAGGCCGTTGCGCACCCAGGCCGGATCGTTGAAGGGCCCAGGCGCGATGCAACGCGGGTGGGCTCATTGCGTGCCAGAGAACCCGCACTGTTTCTGTTCCATATCGATCTGCTTCGTGATGCGAATGGCGTTTTGTGCGTAGGCCTCCGTCACGGAGCCGCTGTTGACGGTCTTGTCCTTCAGCGGACTCACGGCTGCGCAGAGGTGGAAAACATGCGGCTCCGAGGACTTCGCGGCTCCGTTTTCCGGCGCGATCCAATACACGATATCCTGACCGGCGGGGTGGCTCGCGTCCTTCGTCGCCGCTGTCACCGCGGCGGTGTCCGTGGCGATCTCCTGCGCCTGGGCGGCGACCTCGGGCGAACAGGCCGTGGTTGGCTGCCCGGCCCTGATCTGGGTCGCGCACGCATTCATGTCCTGGGTGTACTGCTCGACCGACGGGGGCTTGAAGCTGACCCCCATCACCGTCGCCAGCACCGCCAGCACAGCACCGACGCCGCCGGCAACCTTCTTGGTCCGCGGGTCCATGTTCTTGTCGGTGAGGATAAGGAGGACCAACGGGAGGAAGGCGATCAGCGTGATGATCGCGCCGAGCTGGTTTTGGAAGAAGAACCTTGCCGTGTCGGATGCGCTTGCCGGGTCGTGCCGGTTGGCTGCTTTCCACAGCAAGTTACCGGCGATTGCGAAAATCGCGATTCCCACCAGAATGCCGATCAGCAGCGGCAGGTTTCCATGGTCGAACTTGTGCCGGTAGAGCAGAACGATCCCGGCGATCTCGCCGCCAATGGCCACGATCCAACACAGCACGGCGAAAAGGCGCAGCCGCGCTGCGGAGGACTTCTGACCCTGCGTTGCTTGCCAATCCTTGGTAACGTCTGCGGCCGGCTTGTTGTCGGTCATAATCAGGTTCCCCGATATCGACACTTTTACGGGCGCGGCGGCAAAATCGAAAGGCCAACCCGCCCGTGCAGCGTCATTGAACGAACGTCGTCATCGCCTGCCTAGGCAACGCGGCGAACCTGCGGGCGCCACGGCAGGCCCTATCCATATTGCGCATCAGGGAGTGCGTCCATACCCGCTAGCGCCGCTTCCCTTCCACCGCGTCCCAGAACAGGGCCGCGATATCCGCGCCGCCGAAGCGCTGCACCTCGCGCACGCCGGTCGGCGAGGTGACGTTGATCTCGGTCATGTAGTCGCCGATCACATCGATGCCGACCAGGATGAAGCCGCGCTCTTTCAGGGCCGGGCCGATGCGGGAGCAGATTTCGCGCTCGCGCTCGGTAAGCTCTGTTTTCTCGGCGCGGCCGCCGACATGCATGTTGGAGCGGGAATCGTGGTCGGCCGGCACGCGGTTGATGGCGCCGACCGGCTCGCCGTCGATCAGGATGATGCGCTTGTCGCCCTTGCGCACGTCCTTCAGGTAGCGCTGCACGATATAGGGCTCGCGCGACAGCTGGCCGAACATTTCGAGCAGCGAGGCGAGGTTGCGGTCATCCTCCTTGAGATGGAAGATGCCGGCGCCGCCATTGCCGTAGAGCGGCTTGACGATGATATCGCCGAACGCCTTGCGGAACGCAGCGACCTCCTGCGGGTCCTTGGTGATCAGCGTCTCCGGCATCAGGTCGGGAAACTCGGTGACGAAGATCTTCTCCGGGCTGTTGCGCACCCAGGCCGGGTCGTTGACCACCAGCGTCTTCGGGTGGATGCGCTCCAATATATGCGTGGTGGTGATGTAATTCATGTCGAAGGGCGGGTCCTGGCGAAGCAGGATCACGTCCATTTCCGAGAGATCGGTGCGCACCGTCTCGCCCAGCGAGAAATGGTTGCCCTTCTCGTCGCGCACCTGCATCGCCTCGACGCGCGCGAACACCTTGCCACCCAGCATCGACAACCGGTCGGGCGTGTAGTGGAAAAGCTTGTGGCCGCGCCGCTGCGCCTCCAGCGACAGCGCAAACGAGGTGTCGCCGGCGATCGACACGGTGGAGACATGATCCATCTGGACGGCTATTCTGAGCGGCATTTGCGGTCTCCGGCGATCCTGTGTGCCGTCGATATACGGAACTCGGCGGCTCCTGCCAATCGCCACATTTTGAAGATTGCTGTCAGGCCACCGCAAGCTCCCAAACCATGAGTTGGAGACAAGATGATGCTGCGCGTCATCGTTTTCTTAAGCCTTGCCATGCAACGGTGACCGTCGAGTGCCGCCCGCCGGACGACGCCGGACGGAAGTCATCGATGGAACAATGACCATGAACGCCGTCACCGCCATCCGCACCGCCGCGGCCGAGGAACTCGAACTCACCATCCTCATGCCGTGCCTCAATGAGGCCGAGACGTTGGCGACCTGTATCCGCAAGGCCAAGGCGTTCCTCGACAGGGCGCGTATCGCCGGTGAGGTGCTGATCGCCGACAATGGCAGCACGGACGGCTCGCAGCAGATCGCGGCCGAAAACGGCGCCCGCGTCGTGCCGGTGCCGCAGAAAGGTTACGGCGCGGCACTTCTCGGCGGCATCAACGCCGCCGGCGGCCGCTACATCATCATGGGCGATGCGGACGACAGCTATGATTTCGGCGCGCTCGAGGCCTTCGTCTCGCGCCTGCGCGACGGCGCGGATCTGGTCATGGGCAACCGTTTCCGGGGGGGCATCGAGCCTGGCGCCATGCCTGCCCTCCACCGCTATCTCGGCAATCCGGTGCTGAGCTTCATCGGCCGCCTATTCTTTCGCATCAAGACGGGCGACTTCCACTGCGGCCTGCGCGGCTTCAACGCCGAGCGCATCAGGGCGCTCGACCTGCAGACGAGCGGCATGGAATTCGCCAGCGAGATGGTGGTTCGCAGCGCCCTTGCCGACCTCCGCATCGAGGAAGTCCCGACCACGCTGAAGCCCGATGGCCGCAGCCGTGCGCCGCATCTGCGGACCTGGCGGGACGGCTGGCGTCATCTGAAATTCCTGCTGGTGCACAACCCGCGCTGGATGTTCTTCATCCCCGGCACGGTCTTGCTCAGCCTTGGCGCGCTGCTGGTGACGGTGCTGTTGCTGGGACCGCTGCAGGTGATCGACAATTTGTCGCTCGACATCAACACATTCGTCGCCGCCTGCTTCATGGTCGTCGTTGGCGTCCAGCTCATCACGTTCGGCGCCATTTCGCGTTATTACGCCGAGATAACCGGCATCCTGCCGCGCAACAAACGATCGGACTGGCTGACCAGCACGCTCAGCACCGACCGTCTGGCCGGCAATGCCGGCATCTGCTTCGCCGGCGGCGCGCTGTTTTTCGGCTACGCGCTGTGGTGTTGGGCGAGCCGTGGCTTCGGTCCTTTGCAGGATCCCGAAATTCCGCGCATTGTCGTGCTGGGACTCAGCCTGATCGTTATTTCACTGCAATCGTTCTTCTCGGCCTTCTTGCTGGGTGTTCTGGAGATCCCGGTAAAGCGGCTGAAAGCAGCCCAGGCCGGGCGGCCGGCCGAGTCGGTCGTATCTGCCGAAAAATGAACGGGCTTGCGCGAAAATTGGCCACGGCGCGATTTGTCCGGTTCGCCGTGGTCGGCATTGGCGCGGCGCTGATGTTTTTTGTGTTGTCGTGGGCCCTGGTTTCGGCAGGGGTGCCACCGTTTGCCGGCAGCGTCATCGCCTATCTGCTGGCGTTCGTCATGGCCTATTCGGCACAGCGCAGCTGGACCTTCGAAGGACGGCACGGCCATGGCCGCGCCTTGCCGCGCTATCTCGCCACCCAACTGGTCTGCGCGCTGTTTGCGGGTCTGTCCGCCCATGTCGCGGTGTCGGTATTTTCCGCGCCGCCGCTGGTCATGTCAGCCATCATCACGCTCGCCGCGGGCGCGGCGAGCTATGTGCTTTCATCGGTCTGGGTGTTTCGCGACGATCAGAAATCCGCCTGAAGCTTCGATCGCTGCCAGCCGCTCATCGAAGCGATGCGACGAAGTGCAGGCCCCTGTCGAACAAAAGGTTCGCCGGGAACGGATAAAGCGCCAGGTTCTCGCGCCAGGCCTGGGCCTTGAGCCCCACCTGATCGAAAATCGCATTCCATTCCCGCTTGGACAGATAGTTGTAGGGCAGCCTTACGTCGTGGCCCCTGTTTCCCACCCAGTCCATGAACCTGAGCGTGCTGTAGGCCAAGGGCCCGTCGCGCAGATGGTCCTTGATGACGACGCCCTTGCGGGCGACCCTGGCGGCCTCGGCGACAAGATGGCCGGGATTGTCGGTATGGTGGAGAACGTCGACGATGGTCACCCAGTCGAACGATCCGGAAGCCGCCGGTATCGTCGTGCCGTCGAAAATCTCCACGGGGATGGCTGTGCGCGGACGGAGAAAAACATCGATCCCGCGAAAATTCAGCCCTGGTTTCCTGTCCATTACCGCCTTGGCGAGGGAACCATCGCCGCAGCCGAGGTCGAGAACGGTGCCCTCGGCACCCAGCACGGCGCCGATATGTTCGGACAGAACCCGGATGCGGCGTTGAAACACGGCCCGGTCGTGCGCCGCGTTCAGTATCTTCTTCTCGATCGCCATCACACTCATACCCGGCTCCGAACTGGCTATTCATTTTCCGGTCTGGGAACATATTCGTGATTGGCAAACAAAGCGTTTCGCACATTAGAAGTTGCGTATACTCGAATATTAATAGCGATCTTCCATCTTGCGTGAAGATGAAGTCGCTTCTACCGGGCGCACAGCCGCTCCGATCATGGAAAAATCGATTTTCCGATACGTTTCCTAAACGCTTTGCTGCCAGTCTGACCGCAAATACCGACATCAGACAGGGACATGATGCAAACGACGTTTGGCACTGGGCAGCCAGGCAAGGAAAATACGGATC
>JAEKLU010000109.1 GCA_019509685.1 Mesorhizobium sp.
AGCTCGGCATAGCCGGCGCGGAATTCGCGGATCGGCAGCGTGTCGAGCACGCCGGTATCGGCCAGCACCAGTCTTGGCTGATGGAAGACACCGACGAGATTCTTGCCGCGCGCGCTGTTGATGCCGGTCTTGCCGCCGACGGAGGAATCGACCTGCGCCAGGAGCGAGGTCGGGATCTGCACAAAGTGCATGCCCCGCCGCACGATGCCGGAGGCGAAGCCGGCGAGATCGCCGATGACGCCGCCGCCAAGCGCGATGACAGTGTCGCGGCGCTCCAGCCTGGCGGCGAGCACACCATCGACCACCTCTTCAAGGCGAGCAAAGCTTTTCGTTTTCTCGCCGGCCGGCAGCGTGATGACGGCGGATTGGATGCCGCCCCGCTCAAGCCCCGCCGTCAGCGTTTCGAGATGCGCGGCAGCCACATTCTCGTCGGTGACGATGGCCGCGCGGGTGCCGGGAAGCCGCCCGGCGATCTCCTCGCCCGAGCGCGCGAGCAACCCGGACCCGATCAGTATGTCGTAGGCGCGCTCGCCGAGCCCGACTTCGACCTTCACCGGTTCGCTCACGATTGCACCTCATCGCTGGTGGCGATCGCGGCGATGCCGAGATGCACGCAAACTGTCGAGACCACCTCGCCGGCGATGATCTCCTTGCGGTCGTCGCGCGTCGGCACCGTAAGGTCGGCCGTGGCATAGACGGGATAGCGCTCGACCATCAGCTTCTCCAGCACCTCGCGCGGATCGGAGTTTTTCAAAAGCGGCCGGTTTGGCTTTTTCGAAACCCGTTCCATCAACAGGTCGAGATCGGCCTTCAGCCACACCGATATGCCGTGCGCCGAGATCGCCTCGCGGGTCTGCGCGTTCATGAAGGCGCCGCCGCCGGTCGACAGCACCTGCGGGCCGTTTTCCAGCAAGCGCAGGATCACCCGCTGCTCCAGCGCGCGAAATTCGGGTTCGCCGTAGCGCTCGAACAGTTCCGGTATCGTCATGCGCGAAACGCTTTCGATCTCCTGGTCGCTGTCGGTGAAGGGCAGCGACAGCATCGTCGCCACCTTGCGGCCGATCGCCGTCTTGCCCGCCCCCATCAATCCGACAAAGACGAGCGAGCGGCTGCCGAGCTTTTCGAGCAGCGCGGCACGGCCTTCGTCCGGCGGATTTGCTGGCAATGCGTTCATGCGGACCCTCTTTGCGCCGTATCGACATCAAAAGCCTGTTTGCGTCAAGCACGGCGCGGAAAGCTAGCCTTTCACTTGAGTTTCGCCACAAGCCTGTTTCGCGCGCGCGGCTTCGTCCTTGAATTGGTCGGATTGGCGTCCCATAAGGGCACAGGGGCTGGAATCGCAGAACAACAAGACGGGCGAAAATTGAATGCCGACTTTGTTTCGGTTTGTTGTGACGGTGGCGGTTCTGGCCGGTATTGCCTATGGCGCCATGTTTGCTTTGGCGATGTTCGTCGAGCCCAAGAAGGCGGAAATGAGCGTGCGCATTCCGGCCGACAAGCTCAATCCGAAGAAGAACTGACCAAGAGCTGATCCTGGCCCGATGAACAGCGCCGCCCGCATCGAAGCCTTCCTCGAAATGATGAGCGCCGAACGGGGAGCGGCCGAAAACACGCTCTCTTCCTATCGCCGCGATCTGGAGGATGCCTCGCAGGCGATCCGCGGCGGACTGGCGGCGGCTGGATCGTCCGACATCCGCGCCTATCTCGACGACATCGCCGCGCGCGGCTTCGCGTCGACTTCGCAGGCGCGCAAACTGTCGGCCATCCGCCAGTTCTTCAAATTCCTCTATGCCGAAAACCTGCGCGGCGACGATCCGACCGGCACACTGGACAGCCCGCGCAAGGGCCGGCCGCTGCCCAAGACGATGAGCGAGGCCGAGACCGGCCGCTTGCTCGACCGCGCGGCGCTGGAGGCGTTGGACGCCGCACCGGACGGCGACAGTCTGGCCGCGTTGCGTCTGCATGCGCTGGTCGAGGTTCTCTACGCCACCGGCTTGCGCGTCTCCGAATTGGTCGGCCTGCCGGTGACGGTGGCGCTGCGCGACGACCGCTTCTTCATGGTGCGCGGCAAGGGCGACAAGGAGCGCATGGTGCCGCTCTCGACCAAGGCGCGAACCGCCATGCGCGCCTGGCTCGCCGCCAGGGCCGAGCGGCCGGCCATTGCCGAAAGCCCGTTCCTGTTTCCCGCCTCTTCCGACAGCGGCCATCTCTCCCGGCAGGTTTTTGCCCGCGATCTCAAGGGGTTGGCCGCGCGCGCCGGCATTGCCGCGGCAAAAATCTCGCCGCACGTGCTTCGCCATGCTTTTGCCAGCCATTTGCTGCAGAACGGCGCCGACCTCAGAGCCGTTCAGCAGTTGCTTGGCCATGCCGACATCTCGACGACGCAGATTTATACCCATGTGCTGGAAGAGCGGCTGGTGCGCCTGGTCAACGATCATCATCCGCTTGCCGACTAGGCCTCATATCGCTATGTGAGGGCGACGTTCCACCGCCCGGAGCCGGCGTATAAGCGGTTCCGCCAGCCACAAGCCTTCCGACGGATCGGTCCGCCCAAGAATGTATAACTACCTCGACTTCGAAAAGCCGGTGCAGGATCTGGAGCTCAAGATCCTTGAACTGAAGAAGCTTGCCGAGAATGGCGAAGCGGTCGATGTGGCGGAGGAAATCAGCCGGTTGGAGAAGCGCTCGCGCGACGCGCTGCGCGACCTCTACAAGGCGCTCACTCCTTGGCAGAAGGTGCAGGTCGCCCGCCATCCCGACCGCCCGCATTGCGTCGACTACATCAAAGGCCTGTTCACCGACTTCACGCCCTTGGCCGGTGACCGCAATTTCGGCGACGACGAGGCAATCGTCGGCGGCTTTGCCCGCTTCCGCGGCGAGCCTGTCGCGGTGATCGGCCAGGAAAAGGGCTCCGACACGGCAAGCCGCATCAAGCACAATTTCGGCTCGGTGCGGCCCGAGGGCTACCGCAAGGCGGTGCGCCTGATGGAGCTGGCCGACCGCTTCAACATCCCTTTGCTGACGCTGGTCGACACCGCCGGCGCCTATCCCGGCGTCGGCGCCGAGGAGCGCGGCCAAGCCGAGGCCATCGCCCGTTCGACGTCCGCCTGCCTTTCGCTCAAGGTGCCGTCGATCTCGGTGGTCATCGGCGAAGGCGGTTCCGGCGGCGCCATCGCCATCGCCACCGCCAACCGCGTCTACATGATGGAACATGCCATCTATTCGGTGATCTCGCCTGAGGGAGCGGCCTCGATCCTGTGGCGCGACACCACCCGCTCCAAGGACGCGGCGACCAATATGAAGATCACCGCGCAGGATCTTCTGGAAATGAAGATCATCGACGCCATCATCCCCGAGCCGATGGGCGGCGCCCAGCGCGCGCCGGAAACGGTGATTGCCGCGACCGGCGACCTCATCGCCAGGACGATGAAGGATTTTGGCGGCGCCAACATCGATTTCCGCGAGCAGCGCCGCGAGAAATATCTGGCGATGGGCCGCAGCCTCTGAGGCAGCCAAGCTATTCAACTGTGGCCGGAATGAGCAATTCCGCCACAAAAATGCCGCCGCATTCGGGTCAATGGATTTGACGCGAGGGGTTGGCCCGGACTTGCGGTCGAGGCTTGCGGTAAGGAATTTTCAAGGTTAACGGGCTTACGGTCCGTCAGTGTTCCGCATGGCGGCCCGACCACAATGGACCGTTGGCCCGAGAGAAAAGACATAGCCGTACCGATGTTTGCCAAGCTTGCCCGCACCGGAGTCCTGATCGCCGCCATTGGCGTCGCCGGCTGCAACGATTCGTCGATGAAGGATTTTGCGCCGGAGGCCAACAAGCCGCTGCCCGACAAGATCCTGGCCGACATGCAGGCCAAGGGCATGGTGCGCACCTCTTCGGTCATGGCGCGCATCTTCAAGGAAGAAGGCAAGCTCGAAATCTGGAAGGCCAAGACCAACGGCCGTTACGAGATGGTGGCCAGCTACGAGATCTGCAAATGGTCCGGCAAGCTTGGGCCCAAATACACGGAGGGCGACCGCCAGGCGCCGGAAGGCTTCTACACCGTGCGGCCGTCGCAGATGAACCCGCGCTCGAACTACCATCTGTCGTTCAACATCGGCTTTCCCAACGCCTATGACCGCGCCAACGGCCGCACCGGCCAGAACCTCATGGTGCATGGCGCCTGTTCATCTTCGGGCTGCTATTCGATGACCGATGCGCAGATCGAGCAGATCTATGCTTTCGGCCGCGACGCTTTCCAGGGCGGCCAGACCGAATTCCAGATCCAGGCTTTTCCTTTCCGCATGACCGCCGCCAACATGGCGCGCTACCGCAACGACCCGAACTACGAGTTCTGGAAGATGCTGAAGGTCGGCTACGACAATTTCGAGATCACCAAGGTGCCGCCGAAGGTCGACGTCTGCGAAAAGCGCTACGTCTTCAACCAGGTGGCGCCCGAGGGCACGACCTTCGACCCGACCGGCCCCTGCCCGGCGATGACCCAGCCGGATTCGCTGAAGTCGGCTTTTGCGAACTACGAGAAAAGCTATGACGCGGCGTTCAATTCGGCCGTGAATTCAAGCACGCCGCCGCCGAAGCCGACCATTGCCGGCGTCAAGGAAGCCAGCATCGTCTCCGACTGGTCGAAGCGCCGCGCCCGCGGCGAGCGCGTGCCGATCGACCCGCCATCGATGAATTCGGACGGTTCGGTGACCGAGACGACCCGCATGGGCCGCATCGATTCGCCTGCCGGCCGCAAGATGGCGGCGCTCGACGCCGAGAAGGAAGCCAAGCGCAAGGCCGAGGAACAGCGCGTGGCGGCGATCGAAGCGGCCAAGGCCGCCAAGGAAGCGGCGAAGGCGCAACAGTTGGCTGAGAAGGAAGCTGCCAAGCAGGCCGCTCAGCAGCAGGTCGTCACCGCAGGCGTCGAAACGGCGCCCGCCCAGCCGGCCGCCGAAACGCAGGCGGCGGATGCCGACCAGGGCACTGTCTCGAAGCTGAAGAAGAAGCTGCTCGGCATGTTCGGCGGCTGAGAATTAAATGCCTGTCGCCCAAAAGTGCAAAGCGGTTTTGGGATAACGACATGCATGAACAAAAGGCGAAACAGGCAGCCATTTACGATCTCAAGGGACTGAACTGCCCGCTGCCAGTGCTGAAAGCGCGCAAGCGACTGGCGGCGATGCGGCCGGGCAGCCGGCTTTGGCTTGAAACCACCGACCCGCTGGCCGTGATAGACATTCCAGCTTTCTGCGCCGATGCCGGCCACCAATTGGTTGAGACGGCAGCCGTCACCGGCGGCCACCGCTTCCTGGTCGAGCGCGGCGCGGTCTGAATCGCCGGTTCTCTCGGCTTATAGCCCGGCGATCGCCAGCGGATTGGCCTCGAGCGCCGCCCTGTCCGGCGTGTCGATCGACGGCTTGTTGGTGAAAGCCGCGAAGAGACGCTGGATATAGTCCTGCGGCATGTCGAGCGTGATCAGCACCAGCCTGGTGCCGCGCTGGCCGTCCGGCCAGGCCGGCAGCCTTGCCGGCGGATGCAGGATTTTCTGCACGCCGTGGATGACCAGCGGCCGTGAAGGATCCTCCATCAGCTCGATGACGCCCTTCATGCGCAACAGCTTCTCGCCATGGGTGGAGCGCAGGAGATCGAGGAACATCTCGATCGCCGAAAACGGCACCGGGCCTTCATGTACGAGCGAATGCGAGCGTACACGGGCATCGTGGCGATGGTGATCATGGTGGTGGTGATGATCGTGGCCATCGTCATGGTGATGATGGTCATCGTGGTGACGATCATGATCATGCGCCGGCTCTTCACCCAGCCAGCGCCGCACGTCGGCGTTCTTGGTTTCAGGGTTGTAGAGCCCGCAATTGAACAGCGACGCCGCACCGGCATCGGCACCGCCGAGAACCAACGCGCCAGGGTTGATCTGCCTCAGTCGCGCCCGCAGGGCATCGACTTCGCCCGGATCGGCAAGGTCGGTCTTGGTCAGCACGATGCGATCGGCGACCGCAGCCTGTTTCACAGCCTCGACATGGACGTCGAGCGTGGCCTCGCCATTGACGGCGTCGACCAGCGTGATCACGCCGTCGAGCCGGAAGGCCTGGACCAGCGCCGGGTGCGCCATGATCGACTGCAGCACCGGCGCCGGATCGGCGAGACCCGTGGTTTCGACCACAACCCGCGCCAGCCTCTCGATGCGGCCGGTCTGCAACCGGTCGACAAGATCGGCCAGCGTGTCGACCAGGTCGCCGCGCACGGTGCAGCACAGGCAGCCATCCGAAAGCTGGATGATGCCATCGGAGGCCTGTTCGACCAGAAGGTGGTCGATCGCCACCTCGCCGAACTCGTTGATGATCACCGCCGTGTCGGTCAGCTGCGGATCCTTGAGCAGCCGGTTGAGCAGCGTCGTCTTGCCGGCGCCGAGGAAGCCTGTAAGCACAGAGACGGGGATGGGAAAGCCGCTCATCGGAGTTGTCCTTGATGGAGCATGATCTTTTCCGAACCGTAGGTCAGCGAAGCAAAAACCGGTTCCCACTTTTCGGGATCATGCTCTTCAGTTCGCCGCCTTGACCGGCTGGTCGCCCTGCGCGGCTGCATTGGCCGTTCCGGTTGCCAGCGGTTCGGCGCCGGCGGGCATCGGCTTGTCGGGCCGCCAGCTCGGCAGCGGCACATCGGCATAATTCTGGTTGGCCTGATCGACAAAAGCCTTGGGCGCCGGTCCAGTGGCGCCGCCGAGGCCGACCGCTATCAGCGTCGGATGGGCAAGCTTCACCTGATACGGCGATTTCGGCACGTCCTTGGCGGCAATTTCGGGGGCCGCCTCGGACTGCTCCTCTTTCGGCTTCTTCTTGCAGATCTCGTCTTGCATGTCGTTAGGCGACAGCGTGTCGCCGTAAGGCTTTAGAGCGGCCAGCGTGGGCGAACCCGCGGCCGGCGTATCAAATCCCTGGTCGAGCAGCTTTGCCGCCGCCTCGGCCCGGCTGACAGCGGATTTCTCGCCAAGCACCACAGCAACCAGGGTGCGGCCGTTGCGGGTCGCCGAGCCGATCATGTTGAAGCCCGACGAACAGACGAAACCGGTCTTCATGCCGTCTGCGCCGGGATAGCGGCCGATGAGCAGATTGTAGTTGGGAAGCGCCTTCTTGCCGACGGCAAGGCCTTCGATCGAGAACCAGGGCGCATATTGCGGGAAATCGGTGCGCAAGGCCGTCACCAGCACCGCGAGGTCACGCGGTTCGGGTTGACGAAATGCGTTCCAACCATGCCGAGCCGCGCCGCCTCGGCGTTCATGCGATCGGCAAAGGCCGCTTGTGTCCCGCCGATGTTCTCGCCGACCGCCATGGCAATGTCGTTGGCCGATTTGACCAGCATCATCTTCAGCGCATTGTCGAGCCGCATCACCGAGCCCGGTTTGAAACCCATCTTGCTCGGCGGCTCGCCGGCCGAATGTTTCGTCACCTTGATCGGCGAATCGAGCGCCACCTCGCCTGCCTGAATCGCGCGGAAGGTGACATAGGCGGTCATCAGCTTGCTCAGCGAAGCCGGATACCAGCGTTTGAACGCATCCTGATGCTCGAGCACGTTGCCGCTCTTCAGGTCGAACAGGACCACCGGATTGGCGCGCGCTGCACCAACAAGCACCGGAAACGCCAGCGCACCCGCCAGCAATAGGTTGAGGAAATGCCTTGGCCGCATGATCTATTCCGAAATCGCCTCTTGCCGTAATCGCCGCTGGCTCCGTAAGATTTGGTTACACGATTGCCAGCATGATGCGATCCGACCCTCAACCCCGGACCGCATTTGTCGTGCTATTTACCCTATGTGACGCCAAAATGGCAGAGTGCCGGACAATCACAATTGCTGAGCAGCCGCTCTGAACCGACTGCCGTCAACCAACCAAGAGATGGACCGATCATGCCGATTTTGAACCGCGCCGCGGAGATGCAGGAAGAAGTTGCCGGCTGGCGGCGCCATCTGCACCAGACGCCGGAACTGAACTTCGATGTCTTCCGGACCGCCGACTTCGTTGCCGAGAAGCTGAAGGCTTTCGGCTGCGACGAGGTGGTGAGAGGGCTAGGCAAGACCGGCGTCGTCGGCATCATCCGCGGCCGCAAGGGCGATGGCTCGACTGTCGGCTTACGTGCCGACATGGACGCGCTGCCGATCGAGGAGATCACCGGCAAGCCGTGGGCCTCGACCGTTTCAGGCAAGATGCATGCCTGCGGCCATGACGGCCACACGGCCATGTTGCTGGGTGCGGCCAAATATCTCGCCGAGACGCGCAATTTCGCCGGCACCGTGGCGGTGATCTTCCAGCCGGCCGAGGAAGGCGGCGGTGGCGGCAACGAGATGGTCAAGGACGGCATGATGGACCGCTTCGGCATCGCCAAAGTGTTCGGCATGCACAACATGCCGGGACTGCCCGTCGGCCAGTTCGCCATCAAGCCCGGCCCGATCATGGCCGCGACCGCCGAATTCACCATCACCGTCAAGGGCCGCGGCGGCCATGCGGCGATGCCGCACGGCACGATCGACCCGATCGTCATCACCAGCCAACTGGTCGTCGCTTTGCAGACCATTGCCTCGCGCAGCACCGACCCGGTCGAGGCCGTGGTGGTCTCGGTGACCAAGTTCCATGCCGGCGACGCCTATAACGTCATCCCCGAAAGCGCCCAGATCGCCGGCACGGTGCGCACGCTGAAGAAGGAAGTGGCCAGGAAATCAGAAGAGCGCATCCGCGCCATCTGCGCCGGCGTCGCCACCGCGTTCGGCGCCGTGATCGAGGTCGATTATGACGCCAACTACCCGGTCACCTTCAACCATGCGGAAGAGACCGTCTTTGCCGGCGACATCGCGGCAGGCGTCGCCGGCGACAGTCATGTCCACCGCGCCATCCAGCCGGTGATGGGCGGCGAGGATTTCTCCTACATGCTGGAAGCCCGCCCCGGCGCCTTCATCTTCATCGGCAACGGCGACTCAGCCGGCCTGCATCACCCGGCCTATGACTTCAACGACGAGGTCATCCCGCACGGCATGAGCTATTGGGTGAAGCTGGCAGAAACGGCGCTGGCCGCCTGACGATCCGGTGGTCGAAGGCGGCGGCATTGCCGCCTTGCGATCAGGCCATTTGGCCTGACCGGACGAACGTCGAGGCGTCAGAGAGCCTCGGTCGCATACCGCGGTCGCATACCTCTTGGCGAACCGGCCCGAAGCGTTTATGTGTCGGGCCGCGTGGTCCCGTAGCTCAGTAGGATAGAGCGGCAGATTCCTAATCTGTAGGTCACAGGTTCGATTCCTGTCGGGATCACCAAGTTTTTCAAGGACTTGGCAAGCTCGCGCCTACTGAGGCTTGTCGCTCGGCGCCCATTTGAAGTGATCGCCATCCTTTTCGATGTGGCCGATACCCGGGAACGGGAAGTGGGGCGCAAAGATCAACTCCTGGTCCTTGGCGAGCGCGGCCAGCGTCTTGGCTCTGTTCTGCTCCGCTTCAGGCTTGTCGCCATCGAAGGCCACAGCCCAGTCGGGCTTGGCGAGCGACAGGATCGAGCTGTGTACGGTGTCGCCTATATCGAAAAGCCGTGCCTTCCCGGATTTGATCTGGTAGCCGACATGGCCGGGTGTGTGGCCCGTCAACGCGACCGAAATGATGCCGGGCGCCACTTGGGCGCCGGCCTTGAACGGCTTCACATGGTCGGCGATGACCTTGACGATATCGGCCACGCCATTGTTGGACTTGGCGAAGTTCCACTCCACATCCGACATCCGTATCGAGGCATTGGGGAAGGCAAGTTTGCCGTCCTTGACCAGTCCGCCGATATGATCTGGATGGGAATGGGTGATCAGGATTTCGTTGACGTCGCCGGGTTTCACGCCGGCCTTCGCCAGGCTGTCCTGCAGCGCGCCGCCGACGCCGGTGTCGATCAGCACGATCCTGTTCTTCGATTTCACCAGCAAGGCATCGACGCTCAGCGTGATGTTGTCGGTGGGTGCGCCCGCCGCCTTGAGCAGTTCGCTGACTTCCGCGGGGCTGTGGTCGATGCCGAAGGTCTTGCCATCGTTGGGTTTGACGAACTGGGCGTCGTGCAGCGCGACGATGTCGAGCTGGCCAAGCTTGAACGACTTGGCGTCTGGCAGTTGCGCCGGCATCTGCGCCATTGCCAACCCTTGATGGAGCGTCATCAAGGCCGTCATGGCCACCAGCCTGGCTGTGGATTTTAACATTGTCATGCCGATATCCTATCGCGGCGCGAGGCGTGACGGTACCGGATTGCCTCTCTTGCGGCAGGCATATTGGAGGACCGGTCTGATCACAAATTCGCTAGCGGATATAGGCCTTGGCGGGCCTCCGGCAATGAGTGCACGCCGCCAAAGATGAGACTTCCAATCGACACGCTGCCAAGCTCGCGGTGCTGACACGCCAGGCGGCTTGGCATATCGAG
>JAEKLU010000368.1 GCA_019509685.1 Mesorhizobium sp.
GGCGGCACCAGGTTGGCGAACAGCGAGGACGAGGCCGGTCCGAAAAAGGCGCGCGCCATGCCAAACAGCGCCAACACGACGAAGATCGGCAGCGGACTGACGAGGCCACGCAGCGTGAGGTACAAGAGAACGAGCGCGCAGCCCGCCTCAATCACGGTCGACAGCGCCATGATCAACCGGCGGCCGAAGCGGTCGGCAACGACACCGGTGACCAGAACCAGCAACAGCGACGGCAGAAACTGGACGATGCCGACAATGCCGAGATCGAAAGGATCGCGCGTCAGATCATAGATCTGCCAGCCGACCGCGACGGATACGATCATGGTGGCGAAGGTGGTGAGGAAGCGCGCCGTCCAGTAGCTAAGGAAGGCTTTGTGCCGGAACGCGGCATAGCGCTGATCTGGGGAAGATGCTTCGACAGTCATGGTTCAAGGCCCCGTTGCGACAGTGGCCGGCGGGGCACTTCCACGGTTGGCGCTGGTCCGGCGGGGAACCCTTTAACCCAGTTCGTTCTGCCGTGCGCGCAAAAAATCCGCGCCTGATCAGAGAAAATCGAAAATTTCGTTCGAGATGTTCAGGCCCTCAAAGCCGCCGAGATGGCTTCCAGTCCGCCGCGCAATTCGGTCTCCTTCGGCCAGCCGAAGCCGACGCGGAAGAAGCGCTTCGGCATCTCGAACCAATGACCGGGGCCGACATAGGCGCCGTGTTCGTCGAGAAGCCTGGCGTAGAAGTGGTCGAGATCGAAGCCGGCATCGACGTTCAGCCGCGGGAAACCGACGACGCCGCCTTGCGGCCGCACCCAGTCGACCAGCGGCTCGCCGTCGATCCAGGCCTGCACGATGTCGCGGCGCCTGGCTATGTCGGGCAGCAGCGAGGCGAGGAAGGCGTCGCGGCGCTCGAGCATGGTGCGGGCGATCGCTTCGTCGATGACGCTGCCGCAGATGCCGATCTGCTCCTTGGCGGCGAGGAATGTCTCCTGCAATTGCGGATCGCGGGTGACCAGCCAGCCGACGCGGATGCCCGGAATGCCGAACGCCTTCGACAGCGAGGAGACGCTGATGGCGCTTGGGCTGAGCGATGCCGCCGCAGGCAGTCGCTCGCCATAGGAGAGATCGCGATAGGTCTCGTCGACAAGCAGCCGACAGCGCCGGCTTTCGGCGAGCGCGATCAGCGCATCGAGGTCTGCACGGCTCATCATCGTGCCGGTCGGGTTGTGGGGGCAGGTCACGCTGATCAGCTTCGTGTTCGGCCGCAACGCGGTTTTGACGCGCTCGATGTCGATGGCGAAACCCTGGTCGAAATCGAGGTCGACATAGGAGATGGCGCAGCCGATCGCCTTGGGCGTCTCGATGTTGGTGGCGTAGTTGGGCCGCACGACCACCAGATGGTCGCTGACCGAGAGCAGCGCGGTGGAAATGATGAACAGAGCGCCGGCAGCGCCTGCCGTCACCAACACATGGTCAGCGGATAGGCCCTTGTCCTGCGCGGCGATCAGCGTCCGCAACTCCTTGTCGCCGCGGTGCTCGCCGTAGAACAGGGTAAGGTCAGGCAGCGCCAGGCCGATGTCGGAGAGCTTCTGGTCGGCGATCGAGCTTTCGGAGAGGTTGTAGCGGATGCGGTCGTAACCGTATTCCTCCGGCGCCTCTTTCTCGATCACCATCCTGGCGTAGTTCATCGCTGCGCTCCCCCAATGCCAGCTTATTCAAGCCACAAAAGCAGGAAGCCTGCCAAGGCGGATTTGCCGGCAGGCTTTCTTAAACCGTTGGTGCAGGGGCGGACTTTCTCAGGCCGTCGCCTTGGCCTTCCTGCCCCTGGCAGGTTTCACCGGCTCGGGTTCGGCCTTGCGGCCGAGGCCAATCGACTTGGCCAGCAGCGAGCGCGAGGCCGCGTAATTGGGAGCGACCATCGGATAGTCGGCCGGCAAGCCCCATTTGGCGCGGTAGGCCTCGGGGGTCAGGTTGAAATGCACGCCGATATGGCGCTTCAGCGATTTGAACTTCTTGCCGTCCTCGAGGCAGATAATGTAGTCCGGCGTCACCGAGCGCTTGGGGTTGACGGCAGGTACAGG
>JAEKLU010000110.1 GCA_019509685.1 Mesorhizobium sp.
GCCGACCGGTTCATTACCCGGCATAAGGGCGACGCGGTCAAGGCGCTGAAGGAGATGATCGTGCTCAATGGACATCTCCAGGAGCAGTTGGATAAGTTTGCCACACCCAGGCTTGATGGGCGGCAAGGTGGCTAACGCAGGATAAGGCTGACGCTCTGCGGCGCCCCCTCTGTCCTACCGGACATCTCCCCCACGAGATTGGCAGCCTCAGCGCCTCGCGCGTTCGCCTCGTCCTGTCTATGCCGGCACGCGCTTCAGCGCCTGCGCCATGCAGTGGATACCGCCGCCGGTTTTCGAGATCTCGCTCATATCGACGGCCGCGACCTCGAAGCCGCGCGCCTTCAACTGGCCGATGAGGCTTTTGCTCGATGTCGGCGCGATGACCCTGTCCTTGCCGAGCGACATGAAGTTGCAGCCGAGCGCCATCGTGTCCTGGAAAGGCACGTCGATGATTTCGTGGCCCTTGCCCTTCAGCCAGTCGACGATGCCGGGCTCGGTGCAGGCGAGACAGACGGCAGTGAGCTTTTCGGCGATCGGCACCACCATCAGGTCGATGTGGACATAATACTCGTCGATGAAGGCGAGCCGCGTTTCCCAGCCTTCCTTCTCGAACCAGTCCTGCACCTGGCGGCCGCCCTCTTCCTGGGTGCGGGCGCCGCCGCAGCCGATTAGCACCACGCCGTCCTCGATGACGTTGAAGTCGCCGCCCTCGAAGGTGCCGGCCGTCACCATGTCGTAGATCGGGATGCCGAGCTTTTCATAGGTGCGGATGGCGGCGTAGTTCTCGCCGCGCCGCCACCAGTTGGCCATGGCGGTGATGAAAGCGCCGTAAGGCGTCATGACGCTGGAATCGCGCGAATAGACCTGCATCGGCAGTTCCGGCGTCGGCTCGTGCCAGTGGATGTTGACGCCGAAATGCTCATAGGCCGCGACCAGGTCCTTGTGCTGCGCCTGCGCGATCTGGACGTTGCAGGGCGCCTCGCGCAGATGTTTTCGCGACAGCGAGCTGGTCGACAGATGGCGCAGGAAATTGGGCGAGCCGAGCAGCACGTCGGTCAGGACGTCGGTCTCATTGGCAAACCCCCAGACCGTCAGCGGCTTGGTGCCGCCATTAGGGTTGCGGCGCTGCAGCGAGAACGGTTCGGCGACGATGCGGTCATGGACGGTCATGGGGTTCTCCTCGATTGGGACTATGCGGCATGATTGGGTTGGCTGCTCGGTATCCACCAGTCGCGGCCGCGCGGCGTGGTGACATATTCGGGCCAACGGAAGTTGATCGGCGCCTCGTAATCGCAAAGCGGCGCGATCCAGTTCGAGCCGCCGACGCCGCCGCCGGTGCGGGCGACGAATTCGTCCATGGCGGCATCGCGCGCGGCCTTGTCTTCCAGCAAGCGCAGCGCGGTCAGCGCCACGGTTTTCGAAGCGCAGGTGACCATCGGATCGATGGTGGCGGAAATGCCGCCCAGCGCGTTCATCGCCCACGAGGGATAGGCATGGCCGTTGACCGAGCGCAGCGCCGGGCGGGCGACATAGAAGCGCGAGGTCGGCGCGTGCCAGCTCATGTCGGTGTAGTCGTCGGAGGTGGAATTGACCTGCGAAGGCGGCAGGTCACGGCGCAGGATCGCTTCGGCTTGCCTCGGGTCGATCAGCCGCTCCAGTTCGTCGATGAAGGGGTTTTCGGTCGCCTCGCCGCCGGCATTGACCTGGACCTCGCGGGCGATCGCCTTCGCCTCGTCGCTCCAGCGCGGCGCGCCGACGGTGGAGAGCGCCTGATAAGTGATCTCGGCCATGGCATGGTTTGCCAGCCCCGGGCGCGACTTCGACACCCAGTGCCGCTCGTAGCGGCAGCCGCTCATCCTGGCCGCCGCTTCCGCGTTGCGGTCGAGCACGGCGGTGACCTGCTCGGCCATGGCAATGGTCGGCACGCGGATCATGTACTGGATCTCGGCCAGGCCGGCCGGCAGATTGTCGGCGGTCGCCTGGCCGGCGGTCAGGATCGCCTCGCTGATCGACCAGCCGCCTTGATGCGTCAGCATGGAATCGCGCAACGCCTTGGAGGCCATGTACATCATCATCAGCGCGTCGTTGGCGCCCGGCGCCCGCACCGCCGAATGCGCCTGTGGGATCGGCGCGCCGTCGCTGGCGCGAACCCAATTCTCCGGTTCGTCGCAAACGAAGCGATAGATCATCGCGTAGGCGGCGCCGCAATGCGTGTCCCAGCGCGCCGTGTTGCAGAGCGGCAGCATGTAGAAGGGATGGAAAGAGATCATGCCGGCAAGGCCGTCATAGTAACCCTTGGCCGCATGGATCGGCTTGGAGCCCCTCACCTTCTCGGCCGGCTCGCCCGTGAAGCGCAGCGTGCCCTTGATGCCGTGCTCCAGCATCGCCGCCTTGGTCGCGAGCAACCCGCCGAGGCTGCCGATGCCGAGGCCCGAATGCGGGTCGGTGTGGCCGCCGGCCTCGATGCCGAGACCCAGCCTCGCGCGCTTCACGGTCGCCGCGTCCTGACAGTTGCCGGGCACGGCGTCATATTCGCCATACATGCCGATCACCGGGCCATCGCCATTCGTCCAATGCGCGCAGAAGGCGGTCGGCATGCCGCCGGAGCCTTCCTCGACCGAAAAGCCCTCGCGCTTCAGCCGGTCGACATACCAGGCGGCCGACTGGTATTCGCGCCAGGCGGTTTCGCCGAAATCGAAGATGGTGCGCGTCCAGGCCGACAGCAGCGGCTGGATGCTGTCGATGCAGGCAAGCGCGGTTTGCCCTGCCGAGGTCGTCAGCGGTTTCTCCATGAGCCCAAGAAAGCAGTGAAGCGGCTCGTCAAAAAGTGATATGTTTTCCCGGCTCGTGCAAATTCGGTTCACCTGAGGTTCCTTGCGAATACCGTCCACCCAGGCGCTGCGCGCCCTCGACAGCTTTGCCCGTCACGGCAGCGTATGGCGCGCCGCCGACGAGTTGCATCTCACGCGAAGCGCTGTGTCGCATCAGCTCAGGCTGCTCGAACGCGACCTCGGCTTCGATCTCTTGCAGCGCATCGGCAAGGGCGTGGCGCTGACGCCGCGCGGCCAGCGCTATGCGGCGGACGTCAGGAAGGCGCTGACCGTGCTTGGCGATGCGGGAACGCAAAACAATGGCGCCGGCGTCGGCGGCTCGTTCGCCGTGTCCTGCCCGCCGGGCTTCGCCTCGATGTTCCTGTGCACCCATATCGGCGAATTCCAGCAAATGTATCCGGATGTGGCGCTGTCCGTGCTGACGCCACGCCGGCTCGACGACGTCTCCAATCCGGACGCCGACGCCTTCATCGCCTTCGGCGTCGGCAACTGGCCGAACCGGGCGGTGGAGCTATTGTGCGAAGTCTCCTTCACGCCGCTCTGCAGCCCGACGCTGCTCAACAAGGTAGGCGGCTTTTCCAAACCCGCGGACGTGCTGCGCGCCAACCTCTTGCATCTCGGCGATACCGAGGACTGGGCGCGCTGGCTGGCGCTGGCCAAGGTGGAAAATCCCGACACCGAAGGCGGCATCTTCTTCTCCGACATGAACCTCGTCTTTTCGGCGGCGGTCGCCGGACAAGGCATTGCCATGGGCGACGAGCTGACCGGCCGCCGGGCGCTGAACGAGGGCCGCCTGGTCAAGCCGTTCGAGGCATCGGTGCCCTCGCCACGCTCGTATTACCTGGTGTTCGAGCATGCAAAGGCCGGGCACCCGGTGCTGAGTGCATTCGGCGGATGGCTGCGGGCGAAGCTGTCGGAGAATAGGCTGTAGGGGTAATGAGATTAGCCGATCTCCGCGACGGGGCATTGGCGCTCCCGCGTATTCGCTGCGATACCCACCCGTGAATCAAATTTGCCGATCAGGCGAAAACTATTCGGTTGCGGTGAGCCGCTTGCCTGCCCTACGCTTAGCCAGGCGTGAGGAAAGAGGCAGGATGCAGCAACCCGGCCGGGCCGCAGAAATCAGAGCGAACGGGATCGGCAAGAGCTTCGGCTCGTTCCGGGCGCTGGACAACCTCACGCTCGACATCGGCCGTGGCGAATTCCTGACGCTGCTTGGGCCTTCGGGCTCCGGCAAGACCACCTTCCTGATGATCCTGGCAGGCTTTGTGCAGCCGAGCGAAGGCAGACTGTTCAGTGATGGTGTCGACATCACCGAACGCCCGGCCGAGCAGCGGGCCGCCGGCATGGTGTTCCAGGGCTATGCGCTGTTCCCGCATATGAGCGTGGAAGCCAACATCGCCTTCCCGCTCAAGGTGCGCAAGAGATCGGCCTCCGAAATCAAGAAGCGCGTCGGCGAGATGGTCGAGCGCGTCGGGCTGAAGGGCCATGAGAAGAAGCTGCCTTCACAGCTTTCCGGCGGCCAGCAACAGCGCGTGGCGCTGGCCCGCGCGCTGGTGTTCGAGCCGGGCGTGCTGTTGCTCGACGAACCGTTCTCGGCGCTGGACAAGAGCCTGCGCGGCCAGATGCAGGCCGAGATGAAGCGGCTGCACCAGGAAACCGGCACCACCTTCGTCTTCGTCACCCATGACCAGAGCGAGGCGCTGGCGCTGTCGTCGCGCGTCGCCATCTTCAACCACGGCAAATTGCTGCAGGTCGGCGCGCCGGACGAAGTCTACGACCGCCCGGCCAACCGTTTCGTCGCCGAGTTCCTGGGCGAGATCAACATGCTGCCGCTGAAGGGCGTGAAGCCGGCCGACAACGGCGCCACGGGCCTGTGCGAAGACCGCGCGGTCAACATGCGCTGCAAGGCCGAAGCGATAAAGGGCGACGCTCTGCTGGCCATCCGGCCCGAGCACATGTCGATCGCGCGCGAAGCCGCCGCCGGCGAGAACGGCATCGCCGCGACCGCGATCGGCTCGACCTATATGGGCGCTGCGACCAAGCTCGACCTCACCACGCGCCAGGGCGCCAAGGTCACCGTCTCGGTGCCGAACGAGGTTGCGGCGGCGGCACTCAGCAAGGGCAATTCGGTCTGGCTGACCTGGCCGGCCGAAAGAGGTTTCCTCCTTCCGCACGGAGGACAATAAACATCGTCGCGGCGGCTTGAAGATCGCCGGACGGGCTCGCGGATCAATCAAAACAAGGGGAACTGATATGACAAACGAAACCAAAAAGCAGTCTATCCAATCTCTCTCCGAGCGGGCAAAGCGCGGCGAGATCTCGCGCCGCCAGTTCGCGCAGCTAGCGGGCCTCGTGCTTGCCGGCACGACAATGCTTTTGCGCTCGACCGGCGCTTTCGCCGAGACCAAAGGGCTGGTGCTGGTCAATTGGGGCGGCGACGCCATCACGGCTTACGACGCCGCCTACGGCCAGGCCTTCACCAAGGACACCGGCATCCCGGTCAAGATGGACGGCTCGGGTCCGACCGAAGGCGCCATCGCCGCGCAGTTCAAGAGCGGCGCGCCGACCTGGGACCTGGTCGACGTCGACCCGTTCTCGGCCATCACCCTTGGCGGCCAGGGCATGCTCGAGCCGATCGACTACAAGGTCGTCGACAAGACCAAGATGCGGCCGGGCTTCGGCTGGGAGTTCGCGGCGTCGACCTATTTCTTCTCCTATGTGATCGCCTACGACTCGCAGAAGTTCGGCTCCAACGCGCCGACCGGCATGGCCGACTTCTTCGACGTCAAGAAATTCCCCGGCAAGCGCTCGCTCTACAAATGGGGCGTGTCGAGCTGGGAGGCAGCACTTCTCGCCGACGGCGTCGCGCCGGCCTCGCTCTATCCGCTCGACCTCAAGCGCGCCCATGACAAGATCGCCGCCTTCAAGGAAAACGTCGTCTCCTACTGGGGCGGCGGCGCCGAGAGCCAGAGCGTGCTGCTCAACGGCGAGGCCTCGATGGCGATCGTCTGGTCGACCCGCGCCTCGCTGATCGAGCAGGATTCCGGCGGCCAGATCAAGTTCATCTGGGACCAGGGCCTGATCTCGCCCGGCGCGCTGGCCGTGCTGAAGAACAACCCCGGCGGCAAGGATGCGGCGATGAAGTTCATCGCCAGCGCGCAGGACCCGCAAAAGCAGCTGATCATGTTCGACAAGCTCGGCCAGGGCCCGGCCAACCCGGCCACCGACGCGCTGATCCCTGCCGACAAGAAGCGCATCAACCCTGTCGACCCCGCCAACATGACGAAGCAGATCCCGCTCGACATGGACTGGTACGCCAAGAACTACGGCGCGGCGCTGGACGAATACACCAAGATCATCTCCGCCTGAGCCGGCGGAGACTTTCCGACCGATGAGAGGCACCCTCTCCGACAGGATGGGCGCGGCGCTGTTGATGGCGCCGCTGCTCCTGTTTCTTGTGCTGGCCTATGCGTGGCCGTTTCTCGGCGTCGTCAAATGGAGCGTTACGCTGCCGACGCCGGGGCTCGGCCAATATGGCGCGCTCGCCACCGACCCGCTGGTGCTGTCGGTGTTTGTTCGCACACTGCGCATTGCTTTGATCGTCACCGTCGTGTCCGTCGCGGCGGCCTATGCCATAACCATGGTCTGGGTGCGCGGCAGCCCGGCGCAGCGCATCGTCGCCGAATTCTGCATTCTCGTGCCATTCTGGATCTCGGTGCTGACGCGCGCCTTCGGCTGGGTGGCGCTGCTCTCCAACCGCGGCCTGATCAACACCTGGCTGCAATCGATCGGCTTCATCTCCGAACCGCTGACCTTGGTGCGCAATGAGTTCGGCGTCATCGTCGGCATGTCGCATTTCCTCATCCCTTTCGCTGTGTTCCCGCTGGCTTCCGCCATGCGCAGCCTGGACGAGCGCGTGCTGCTCGCGGCGCGCGGTCTGGGCTCCAGCCGCATGCGCACCTTCTGGACGGTGTTCGTGCCGATGACGCGCTCCGGCATCATCGGCTCGGCGCTGATCGTCTTCGTCTTCTCGCTGGGTTTCTTCGTCACGCCGGCGATCCTCGGCGGCGGCCGCAGCGTCATGATCGCGGAACTCATCTATCTGCGCATCTTCCAGAGCCCGGACTGGGGGCTGGGCGCGGCGATCAGCGTCGTGCTGGTGGTGTTCGTCGGCGCGCTGATGGCGCTCCTGTTCCGCTACGTCAAACCGAAGCAATTGGTGTAGCCAAGATGCCGACCTACCGCCCAGGTCCCGTCTCGCTCATCCTGGCCGTACTGGTGGCGCTGTTCCTGCTAATGCCGCTGCTCGCCGTCATACCGGTGTCACTGACGCCGAGCCGCATGCTGACCATGCCGACAGGTGA
>JAEKLU010000111.1 GCA_019509685.1 Mesorhizobium sp.
GAGTGTTCTGTCTGGTCTGCAGCATCGCCACCTCCCGTTTACGTTCAGGTAAATTACATCGGCCGGAGAATCGAATCCAGCGTCGCCCCAGGTTCCGTTACGGAATGCTGCCAAACAGCGATCAAGCGCGCTGTATTAGACGATGGAACCGGCTGATGCTCGCATAGTTCTTGCGCGGGCCTTTCACACGCCATGCCTCGATCCATTCGTCCAAGCCGCGAAAGATGAGGCGCCCGATATAGCTGTCAACGCCGCATTGATGACGCACGACCTGCGACGGCCGATCGTCGAGGCGGATGAACACTTCATCGCCGCGAAAAACGAGCACTGAGCCGGCCTGCCTCTCCAGCCTGTAGGTTCGGTTCGCCGGCATCACCCGATCGCCGATGCGTATTTCGCCCTCTTCCGAAAAGTCGCTCTCGGTCAGCAAAGCCTCACCGGCGAACACGCAACTCGCCGAGCCTATAAAGTCGCGCACCACGCGGTGCACCCGCCAGCCCCCAATCAGGGCGTTCGCAAGCGCTGGCGTTACGGTATGCGACAACATCGGTGGTTCATTCCGGGCAGACGACGTTGGCGATGGTCTATACGCGGCTATTCGGATCGCCGGAAGACTTCGCTGATCGTCTTGATCGGTCCTGCGTCTTTCACGCGATATCGACCTCGATATCTTCAATATCCGCGGCGACATCGGAGCAAGACGTCGGCGTCGAGTTTGCCAGGGCAAAAGGCGGGGCACCGAGGCTCCTGCCGCGAAGCCTGCCGTGCAGGCAAAGGCCGAACCCGAGGACGTCGCCGACACTGGGTGCAATGACCGAAGCGGAATGCGGTACAGCATCCTGCCCCGGCTCGATTCACGCCCGCCGACGCGCTGCCTCCGGCTTTGTCCGTGCGGCCAGGAATTCCTTCACCCGCCGTCCGGGTGCCGGGCCGCGCACCGGCTTGAAGCCGTCGTCGAGCTCGCCAGACAGATCGAGCGTCGCCCGGTTGCCGACGGCATCGTAGTTTTCTTCCAGCCAGTCGCTGGCAGCACTTCGGCCAAGGTCGCGCAGATTGGCAAGAAAAGCCCATTCGGCGTTGACCTTGGAAGAGGCCGACAGATCCTTGAACGCCTCGTCGGCATCGATGCGGTGCATGCGGATGTCGCGATATTCGTGGTGCGGCAAGCGGCCGGCGGCGATCAGCTCCTTGACGAAGGCAATGGCCCGAAATTCGCGCAGCAGCCCGGCATTGAAGGTGATCTCATCGATGCGGTTCTGGATTTCGTTGGCGCTTTTCGGCGTGCCTTCGCGCACCACCGGGTTGATCTGCACCAGGAGCACGTCGTCGGCCGCCGTCGTCTTGAAGAACGGATAGAGCGCCGGGTTGCCGCCGTAACCGCCATCCCAATAGGGCACGCCCTTGATCTCGACGGCGCGGAACAATTGCGGCAGGCAGGCGGACGCCATCACCGTATCGAGGTCGATCTCGCCATCGGAAAAGACGCGCAGCTGTCCGGTCTCGACATTGGTCGCCGAGATGAACAGCTCCATCGACTTGCAGGCGTGCACGTTGCCGAAGTCGATCTCCTGCTCGACGACGTCGCGCAACGGGTTAAGCCCGAGCGGATTGGCGACATAGGGCGAGAACACCCGCGACATGGTGTCGAAAAACACATAGCCGGGCGTGTTCTCGACCGACCAATTGCCCCAGGCGACATCCCACGGCATGCGCTGCACCGGGCTGAAACGGCCCTTGGTGGCGACGGCGCGCCAGAAATCGTCGAGCTTCTTGCGCGCGCCATCGACGCCGCCGCGCACGAATCCGTCGGCCAGCGCCACCGCGTTCATGGCGCCGGCGCTGGTGCCCGACACCGCCGCGATCTCAAGCCGCCCGTCCTCGAGCAGACGGTCGAGCACACCCCAGGAAAAGGCGCCATGCGAGCCGCCGCCCTGGAGCGCGATGTTGATCTTCTTCTTGTCCTCCGCCTTGCCGTTCTTCGTCATGGCGTTCCTGTCGTGTTGATGCATCGGCCTGCCCCAGCGTCACTGGACGTAAGCGCCTATCGGCGACCTATGTTGCAGTGCAGCATATAAGGACGGACCAAGGCAACAACACGAACACACAAGCGTGATCACATGAAATTTCGTCCATGAAAAAACCCCTCCGTTCGTCCGAACGGAGGGCTCCATAACGCTGGCTCTGCAATATCAGGCCACCAAATCCGGTACCGGTCCGACATAGTGCGATTGCGGCCGGATCAGGCGCCCTGTCGCCTGCTGTTCGCGCGCATGGGCGATCCAGCCGGCGACGCGGCCGGCGGCGAAGACGTTGGAGAACGCCTCTTTCGGGAAGCAGGCGGCCTCGAGCAGGAGCGCCGTGTAGAACTCGACATTGGTCTGGATCGAGCGATGCGGCTTGGCGATGCGAAGCACCTCAAGCGCCACCTGTTCCACCCTCTCGGCGAAGGCCAGCCGGCTGCCGGTCTCGTTGCGGGCGCTGGGACCTCGCACCACCGCCTTCAACACATCGGCGCGCGGATCGCGCACGCGGTAGATGCGATGGCCAAAGCCCATGATGCGCCGGCCCTGCGCGATCTCGTTGCGCAGCCATGCCGTGGCGTCGCCGCTCGCCTCGATGGCGTCGAGCATTTCGATCACCGGGCCGGGCGCACCGCCATGCAGCGGCCCCTTGAGAGCACCGAGCCCGGCCAGCACCGACGATGTCAGGCCGGCCAGTGTCGAAGCGACGACGCGGGTGGCGAAGGTCGAGGCATTGAGGCCATGATCGCAGACGGTCACCAGATAGGCGTCGAGCCCCTTTGCCAATGCCGGCGACGGGACCGAGCCGTTGAGCATCCGCAGCATATCGCCGGCATGATCGGCCTTGTCGTCGGGAGCGATCGGCTCTTCGCCGCGGCCAAGGCGCAGCAGAGCCGGCGTCAGCACGGCCGGCGCGGCGATCAGCCGCAATGCATCGGCCAGCGTTTCGCCGTCCGGCAGGATGGCCATGCCGGCGCGCATACCGCTGTAGATGTCGAGCGGCGCGAGCTGGCCAAGCATCGGCCGTAGACGTTCGAACACATCGACGCGCGCTCTGCCGATGGCCCTCTCCAGCTCTGCATCCCCGGGAAGGTCGTCGAAAAAGCCATCAAACAGCAGCCGAACCACTTGGCTGAAGCGCCAGCGACCGGCGAGTTCCATCAGCGAATGGCCTCGGATGGTGAGATGCCCACCCGCGCCGTCGACATCGGAAAGCACCGTGTCGGCTGCGACCACATCATCGAGCCCGTTCGCCATGATTGTCTCCTTGACCTTTTGCGCATTGCAATTAAGGCTGTACAATCAATGCATCAATCTTGATCAAGATAATCAATGTAAGGCGGCAAATGACGGAATGGCTGACAAGGGAGGAAGCGCTGGCGCGGCTCAACGTCCGGCCACAGACGCTTTACGCCTATGTCAGCCGTGGCCGCATCGGCATGCAGCCTGACCAGGCCGACCCACGCCGCAGCCAGTATCGCGCCGACGACATCGCGGCGCTTGCCACGCGCCGGGCGCGCGGACGCAGCCCTCAAGCCATCGCTGAAAGCGCCATCGCCTGGGGCGAACCGGCGATCTCGACGTCGATCTCGACCGTTCTGCATGGCCGCCTCGTCTATCGCGGCAGGGACGCCGTGGCGCTTTCGGCGACGGCAACGCTGGAGGAAACCGCCGGTCTGCTGTGGGCCTCAGATGACGCGGTCTCCTTCGCGTCGCTGACGACGTCTGCCGTTCGCCAAGCTGGCACGCCAACGGCCTTTGCCCACTTGTCGGCGCTCGCGGCGAAAGGCTGGCCCTCGCTCGGCCGCAGGCCGGCCATGCTGCAGCAGGACGGCGTCTCGGCCACCAGCGCGCTGGCGACTGCGCTTGGCGCTGTGCCGGGCCGGGAAGCCGTGCATGAAAGGTTGGCGAGCGGCTGGTCGGTCGACGGCCCTGGCGCGGAATTCATCCGCAAGGCCCTGGTGCTGCTGGCCGACCACGAACTCAATGCCTCGACCTTCGCCGCGCGCGTCGCTGCCTCCACCGGCGCGCCGGTGGCGGCCTGTCTGCTCGCCGGTCTCGCCACGCTCTCTGGCCCGCGTCATGGCGGCGCCGGTGCGGCGGCGATCGCGCTGGTCGAGGATGCCGGGCGACTGGGGCCAGACGAGGCGATCGCGCGCTGGCTCGCCCACGACCGGCCGCTGCCCGGCTTCGGCCATCCGCTCTATCCCGAAGGCGATCCGCGCGCCGATGGCCTGTTCTCCGATTTCAAGATCGATGACGGGCTACTGCGACTGCGCGATGCGGTGCTTGCCGCAACCGGGCTGCTTCCGAACATCGACTTCGCGCTCGCCGCGCTGACGCTTGGCCTCAAGCTCCCCGCCGACGCCCCGTTCCGCCTGTTCGCGCTCGGCCGAAGCGTCGGCTGGACGGCGCATGCCATCGAGCAGGTGACCAGCAACCGGCTGATCCGGCCGCGGGCACGATACGACGGGCCGGTTGGGCAGGATCGGTGAGCGAAGGATGAAGCGCAGTAGGTTGTGTTGAGATTCAGGTCAGGCCGCGTCGGAGTCGAAGACGGGCGCGAAGCGACCAAACTGGGTGGGTTCCGAGAACCGGAGCGGAGCGTACTTAAAGTACGTGAGCACCGGAAGCGCAGGAAGCCGCCATTTGCAGACCGGCCTCACCTGAATATCGACACAAGCTAGGACATCGTATCCAGCTTGCGCTGCATCGCCGCGATCTGCGCTTTCAACTCCTGCAGATCGTCGCCGCCTTTCTCTTCCTTCTTCGCCGGCTCGGCCGGCGCGGCGGCGTTGCCGCCCGCGGGTGGGAACGGCGTGAACAGGCGCATGGCGTTCTGGAACATCTCCATGTTGCGGCGCGTCTGCTCTTCCAGCGCCTTCATCGGCGTGGCCATCTTCATCACGTCGATCGGCGACTTGCCGAACGCGCCTTTGAGCTGCTCGCGAAAACGCTCCTGTTCCTTCGAGAAGGCGATCATCGACTGTTCGAGGAAGCTCGGCACGATCATCTGCATCTGGTCGCCGTAAAAGGCGATGAGCTGGCGCAGGAACGGGATCGGCAGCATGTTCTGCCCATCCTTGTTTTCCAGTTCGAAGATGATCTGCGTCAGCACCGGATGCGTGATGTCGTCACCGGTCTTGGCATCCTGCACCGTGAATTCCTCGCCCTTCTTGACCATCTCGGCCAAGTCTTCGAGCGTCACATAGGTGCTCGTGCCGGTGTTGTAGAGCCGGCGGTTGGCATACTTCTTGATGACGATCGGGTCGTCTTTCGCGGCCATCCGTATCCTCCCCAGGATACCGGCGCGCTTTGGAGTAAGCTGCCGGTAACGTTGCGCCATTTATCGAGGATATGCGCAAAAGCCCTACAATTCCAAGTGGTTTGTGCAGTGCGGCATCATTTAATGCGGGTTGGCCGGGAGAAAATATGCTGCACGGTCAACATCATGTTACGGCGACCGTTGCTCGCCCTGCTTGCGGCGCATGCCGGCCATGCCCATTTCCGGTTTGACTCAAGGGTTGGAACGGGCAAGAAAGTCCTAAAACGGTTCCAAGAACACGACACCTCGAAGTCTGGAGAAGAAAATGTCCGCTTCCAATGCAATCGTCGTCGCCAGCGCCGCGCGCACGGCCGTCGGCTCCTTCAACGGCGCGTTTGCCGCCACGCCGGCGCATGAGCTCGGCGCCGTCGTCATCAGGGAACTTTTGTCGCGTGCCGGTGTCGAAGCCGCTGAGATCGACGAGGTCATCCTCGGACAGGTGCTGACCGCCGCTCAAGGGCAGAACCCGGCCCGCCAGGCTTCGATCAACGCCGGCCTGCCCAAGGAAACCACCGCATGGAGCCTCAACCAGGTTTGCGGCTCGGGCTTGCGGGCGATCGCTCTCGGCATGCAGCAGATCGCCACCGGCGACGCCAAGGTGATCATCGCCGGCGGCCAGGAATCGATGTCGCTGTCGCCGCACGCCGAGCATCTGCGCGCCGGCGTCAAGATGGGCGACTACAAGATGATCGACACCATGATCAAGGACGGCCTATGGGATGCCTTCAACGGCTATCACATGGGCAACACCGCCGAGAACGTGGCCCGCCAGTTCCAGATCACCCGCGACACCCAGGACGAGTTCGCGCTGGCTTCGCAAAACAAGGCCGAGGCCGCGCAGAAGGCCGGCAAGTTCAAGGACGAGATCGTCGCCTTCATCATCAAGGGCAGGAAGGGCGACACAATTGTCGACCAGGATGAGTATATCCGCCACGGCGCCACGCTCGACGCCATGACCAAGTTGAAGCCCGCCTTCGACAAGGACGGCACGGTCACCGCCGCCAACGCCTCCGGCATCAATGACGGTGCGGCCGGTGCGCTGCTGATGACCGAGGCCGAGGCCGCCCGGCGCGGCATCACCCCGCTGGTCCGCATCGCTTCCTGGGCAACCGCCGGCGTCGATCCGGCAATCATGGGCACCGGACCTATTCCCGCCTCGAAGCGGGCGCTGGAGAAGGCCGGCTGGTCGGTCAAGGACCTCGACCTCGTCGAAGCCAACGAGGCCTTCGCCGCGCAGGCCTGCGCCGTCAACCAGGGCATGGGCTGGGATCCCTCGATCGTCAACGTCAATGGCGGCGCCATCGCCATCGGTCATCCGATCGGCGCCTCGGGCGCCCGCATCTTCAACACGCTTGTCCATGAAATGCGCCGCCGCGGCGCCAAGAAGGGCCTCGCCACCCTTTGCATCGGCGGCGGCATGGGCGTCGCCATGTGCGTGGAAGCGCTGTGAAGAAGTAGCGAATAGCGAATAGGGAGTAGCGAATAGGGAAGAACGGCGTCGCGCGGCGGGACATCAGATCCCTATTCGCTATTCGCTACTCCCTATTCGCTTCTCCGACCAACGGGAGAAGAACACATGAGCAAAGTAGCAATCGTCACCGGTGGCTCGCGCGGCATCGGCGCGGCCATATCGATCGCCCTGAAAAACGCCGGCTATTCGGTTGCCGCCAACTATGCCGGCAATGACGAGGCCGCGGCCAGGTTCAAGGCCGAGACCGGCATTCCAGTCTACAAATGGTCGGTCGCCGACTATGACGCTTGCGCCGTTCTGGTCAACAACGCCGGCATCACCCGCGACGCCATGTTCCACAAGATCACGCGCGAGCAGTGGAAAGAGGTCATCGACACCAACCTGTCCGGCGTCTTCAACATGACCCATCCGCTGTGGAGCGGCATGCGCGATCGCAAGTTCGGCCGCGTCATCACCATTTCCTCGATCAACGGCCAGAAGGGCCAGGCGGGCCAGGTCAACTATTCCGCCGCCAAGGCCGGCGACATCGGTTTCTCGAAGGCGCTGGCGCAAGAGGGGGCACGCGCCGGCATCACCGTCAATGTCATCTGCCCCGGCTACATCGCCACCGAGATGGTCAAGGCGATCGATGAGAAGGTTCTCAACGAGCGCATCCTGCCGCAGATCCCGGTCGGCCGCCTCGGCGAGCCGGAAGAGATCGCGCGTTGCGTCGTCTTCCTCGCTTCCGACGACGCCGGTTTCATCACCGGCTCGACCATCACCGCCAATGGCGGCCAGTACTTCGCTTGATGTGTTTTGAAACCGGGCGGGCCCACCGGGCCGCCCGCTTTTTCGCTGGCCGACGACAGGCGACGCGAGGCGATGCCCCAATTCGGCACGCAAAGGTTAACGCCCCTTCCCGGCCTTGTGCGTAAGTCTCCTCGCAAGCTGTGCGCTGTCGGTGCACAAGCTGTGGATAACACCATATGTTGGGGTGAACAAACCGGGAAACTTCATAGATCGCTGATTCGTCGCCGATTCGTTCCGGCTTTGGTCGGGAAGTTAACGGCGGAGGCCTCAAACGTTACCGCATTCCTTAAAACCGGTTAGGAAAGATCAATAATTTCATAACCTTGTCGGCTGGGCGCCTGTCCGCGGCGATCGTTCACCGGCAAAGGTTAACGGACTCTCGCGCATTGCATCGTCTCAGCATAAATCGGGCCAGTTTCGCGATTCAGCATGTGGTGAGGACCACCGTCAAAAAATCCACATGTAGCCGTGAACAAAACCTGAATCCGAGCGAGTCTGTGATTCGTCGCTGATTCGTTCCAGACTCGTTCCAGCGGTTAACGCCAGCGGCTTTTGTCCACTCTTCAAGACGGCATCGATCCCGCGAAAGAACATTCCGCTTTCGCTCCGCGCCTGAAATCCCTATGTGTCGCCTGTCATACGCGGCGGCAGCGCCACGTTTCCGACGAGAGCATGATCCCGGAAAGCGGGAACCGGTTTTCGGAGAAAGATCATGCTCCAGCAATCAAAGCGGCAGAAAGCCTCATTTCCGAGCCGATGAACATCCAGCCGAAACACAGAGAGCCGCTGATCCTTTCCGGCCGCGACGTCACCGCGGTGCTTGGACCGACCAACACCGGCAAGACGCATCTCGCCATCGAGCGCATGGTGGCGCATGAGAGCGGCGTCATCGGCCTGCCGCTGCGGCTGCTGGCGCGCGAGGTTTACACGAGAGTCTGTGAAAAGGTCGGCGCCCACAAGGTTGCGCTGATCACCGGCGAGGAAAAGATCCAGCCTGTGGGCGCGCGATATTCGGTGTGCACCGTCGAGGCGATGCCGCGCGAGACCGACGCCGCCTTCGTCGCCATCGATGAGGTGCAGCTTGCCGGCGATCTCGAGCGCGGCCACATCTTCACCGACCGCATCCTCAATCTGCGCGGCCGCCAGGAGACGCTGCTGCTTGGCGCCGCCACCATGCACGGCATCCTGCAGCGGCTCTTGAAGAGCGTGTCGGTGGTGACGCGGCCGCGCCTGTCGCATCTCGCCTATGCCGGTTCCAAGAAACTCACCCGCCTGCCGCGGCGCACTGCGATCGTCGCCTTCTCGACCGACGAGGTCTATGCCATCGCCGAGCTGATCCGCCGCCAGCAGGGCGGAGCCGCCGTCGTGCTCGGCGCGCTCTCGCCGCGCACCCGCAATGCCCAGGTGGCGCTGTTCCAGTCGGGCGACGTCGACTATCTCATCGCCACCGACGCCATCGGCATGGGGCTGAACCTCGATCTCGACCATGTCGCCTTCGCCCAGAACCGCAAGTTCGACGGTTACCAGTACCGCAACCTGACCGCGGCCGAGCTTGGCCAGATCGCCGGCCGCGCCGGCCGCCATCTGCGCGACGGCACCTTCGGCGTCACCGGCCAGGTCGACCCGCTCGACGAGGACCTGGTCAAGAAGATCGAGGGCCACGACTTCGACCCGGTGAAGGTGCTGCAGTGGCGCACCGCCCAGTTCGATTTTTCGAACCTCGACGCGCTGAAGCGGTCGATCGAAACCAATGCGCCGGTCGAGGGACTGACGCGGGCGCTGCCGGCGGTCGATGCGCAGGCGCTGGAACATCTGTCGCGCGACGAGGCAATTCGGGCTTTGGCCACCAGCAAGGAACGAGTGGCGCTGCTTTGGGAAGCCTGCGCCTTGCCCGACTACCGCAAGATCGCGCCGGCACAGCATGCTGACCTTATCGCTTCGATCTATATGGACCTCGCCCGTCACGGGCACGTCGACGAGAATTACATGGCCGAGCAGGTACGCCGCGCCGACACGACCGAAGGCGATATCGACACGCTGTCGCACCGCATCGCGCAGATCCGAACCTGGACATTCGTGTCCAACAGGCCGGGCTGGCTGGCCGATCAGCTACACTGGCAGGAAAAGACGCGCGAAATCGAAGACAGATTGTCGGATGCGCTGCATGAGCGGTTGACGAAACGCTTCGTAGACCGCAGGACTTCCGTCCTCATGCGGCGCCTTAGAGAAAATACGATGCCTGAAGCCGAAATCAGCCCAACCGGAACCGTCCTCGTCGAAGGCCATCATGTCGGCGAACTGCAAGGGTTCCGCTTCACTGCCGACCAGAGCGCCGGCGGCGAGGACGCCAAGGCGGTGCGCACCGCCGCACAGAAGGCGCTCGCGGCAGAGTTCGAGGCGCGCGCCGAACGTTTTGGCGCTTGCGCCAATGGCGATCTCGCTTTGGGCTCGGACGGCGTCTTGCGCTGGATCGGCGCGCCGATCGGCACGCTGGTCTCCGCCGACGAGGCGCTGAAGCCGAGGCTGGTGCTTCTGGCCGACGAGCAGCTGACGGGTCCCGCCCGTGACAAGGTCGCGGCGCGCGCCGAGCGTTTCGTCAATTTCCAGATCGAGTCGCTGTTGAAGCCGCTGGTCGACCTTAAGAATGCCGAACAGCTCGCCGGCATCGCGCGTGGCATCGCCTTCCAGCTGGTCGAGCATTTCGGCCTGATCAACCGCCGCGACATCGCCGAAGAGATGAAGTCGCTCGACCAGGAAGGCCGCGCCGCCTTGCGCCGTCTCGGCGTGCGCTTCGGCGCCTACCATGTCTTCGTCCCGGCGCTGATCAAGCCTGCGCCGGCCGGACTGGTGACGCTGCTCTGGGCGCTGAAGAACGACGGCAAGGACAAGCCCGGCTTCGGCGACGTGGTGCATGCGCTGGCCTCGGGCCGCACCTCGGTGGTCATCGATCCTGCCTTCGACAAGACTTTCTACAAGCTCGCCGGCTACCGCAATCTCGGCCGCCGCGCCGTGCGCATCGACATTCTCGAGCGGCTTGCCGACCTGATCCGCCCGGCGACCAACTGGAAGCCCGGTCTCGGCCAGCGGCCGGACGGCGCCTATGACGGCCAGTCCTTCATGGTGACGCCGCCGATGATGTCGATCCTCGGCGCCACCGCCGACGACATGGAAGAGATCCTGAAGGGTCTCGGCTATCGCGCCGAGCCAAAGCCCCCGGCCGAAGTGAAGGCAAAACTCGACGCGCAGGACAATGCCGCCCGCGAGGCAGCCGCCGCGAAGCTGGCGGCGGAAGAGGCCGCGCGTGCCGCGGCAGCGGCCGAAACCGCGCCAGCGGCTGATGCCGTCACCGAAACGCCGGCTGAAAACACCGACGTCACCGCCGATCCGACCGCGACGGCGGAGCCCGTGACCGAAACTGCCCCGGAGCCGACCATCGAAGCGGATGCCGAACCCGCGCCGGAAGAGACGGTGCTTGCGGACGCCGTGGAGGCAAGCGATCCGGTAGAAGAGCAAGCCGATACACCGGCGACTGCCGAGGCGGCACCGCCGGCAGCCGAAGCCGTTGAACCCGCAGTCGAGCCTGAAATCTCGGCGGAAGGCGACACCGCACCGGTAGAGGTCGTCGAAGCATCGCAAACCACGCCCAGCGAGGCGCCAGCCGAGCCGGAGGAACCAAAACCGATCCTGCTGTGGCGACAGGCCCGTTTCGATCATCAGCGCCCGCGTCATCGCCACGACAACCGTCGCGACAATCGCCCGCGCGGCAACCAGCCCGCGCGTGACGGCCAGCCTGGCGCCGCCAGCGCCCAGCCCGGCGACCAGCCTGCCAATGAAGGCCGCCGCGACGGCGCCGGCAAGCCGCGCTTCGATCGCTCGAAGTTCAAGCCGCGGCTGGAGAACGGCGACCGGCGAGAGAATGGCGAGCGACGTGAAGGCAGGCCGCAGGGCGAGCGCCCCGAGGGGGGCCGCCGCGAAGGCCGGCCCGACTGGAAGGGCAAGAGGCAAGATGGCAAGGGCAACGCTCCAGGCGGCAAGCCAGCCTTCCAGGCCAAGCCCCGCGAAGAACGGCCGGTGCGTTTCGACCCGGATTCACCCTTCGCCAAGCTTGCCGCCTTGCGCGACCAGCTGAAGAAGTAACCCCGGCCGGTTCGGATGGTTGGAGAAGGCCGCCAGCGCATCGACAAATGGCTGTTCTTCTCGCGCGCCGTGAAATCGCGCTCGCTCGCGGCAAAAATCGTCGTTGCCGGCCGTGTCCGCATCAATCGCGACAAAGCAGCGCAGGCCTCGGATCTGGTCAAGCCCGGTGACGTGCTGACCATCACGCTCGAGGGCCGTATCCTGGTCTGGAAAGTCGTGAACTGCGGCACGCGGCGCGGTCCCGCCGATGAGGCGCGTCTGCTTTACGAGGACATGTCGCCAACGCCGACGCCAAAGGGCGGGGCCGTTCGCGACGCCATTCCAGCGCTGCGCGAGGCCGGCAGCGGCCGCCCGACCAAACGGGAGCGTCGGCAAACCGACCGGCTGCTCGGCGACGACTGAACACATTGAACTGGGTCTGAAGCGGCAAACGGCTGGAATTCCATTTCCGCAACGCGGCCTTGCCCGCATGCGCCGCCCTTGCATGCGGCGGGCAAAGGCGTTACCTCACCTGAAAAAGCCGAGCAAATCGGGACTTTCCGGAGCCTGCAATGACCTATGTCGTGACCGACAATTGCATCAAATGCAAATATATGGACTGCATCGAGGTCTGTCCGGTCGACTGTTTCTACGAAGGCGAGAACATGCTCGTCATCCATCCCGACGAATGCATCGACTGCGGCGTCTGCGAACCGGAATGTCCGGCCGACGCGATCAAGCCGGATACGGAGTCCGGCCTCGACAAATGGTTGCAGGTCAACACCGAATATGCCGAGAAATGGCCCAATATCACGGCCAAGAAAGAGCCGCCGGCGGACGCCAAGAGCTTCGATGGCGAGGCCGGAAAGTTCGAGAAATATTTTTCGGCGGAGCCGGGCGAAGGCGACTGATTTTGCCGGCCCGACGCAGCGTAACGGCAACAAAACAATTACTGTCTTGACAGACAGCGATGGTGCTTGGCGTTAGCGAACACAGCAAAACCTTGATTCTTCCGACTTTTTGTGTTACATCAGACAAACATGCCGGTGACACAACGTCGATTTATGGCGCTAACGCCCCAAATCACTGAAAGGTGAGCTTCTCAATCCGGGACCAGAGCGATCTGGGTCAGGCGGTCGCATTCGCGCGGTTGCCGACCTCTGCTTTATTCCGGTGGCTCGTCTGTTGTGCGGCTAACGGTCGGCAAATCGACCACGAGTTTGGGGCCGGCATGATGCCGGTGACACAACAAGGAGTTCAGGGCGTAATGGCAACGATCACCCCGCAGAAGAAGTCCACCGCAGCCCGCCACGGGTTCAAGACCGGCGAGTACATCGTCTATCCGGCGCACGGTGTCGGCCAGATCGTATCGATCGACGAGCAGGAAGTCGCGGGCCACAAGCTGGAACTGTTCGTCATCGACTTCCAGAAGGACAAGATGCGTCTGAAGGTGCCGGTCGCCAAGGCGACCTCGATCGGCATGCGCAAGCTGTCGGAAGAGGATTATGTCGAGCGCGCGCTGAAGGTCGTGCAGGGCCGCGCCCGCATCAAGCGCACCATGTGGTCGCGCCGCGCCCAGGAATATGATGCCAAGATCAATTCCGGCGACCTGATCTCGATCTCGGAAGTGGTGCGCGACCTCTACCGCGCCGACAACCAGCCGGAGCAGTCCTATTCCGAGCGTCAGCTCTATGAAGCCGCGCTCGACCGCATGGCGCGTGAGATCGCCGCGGTGAACCGCATGTCGGAGACCGAGGCGGTCCGGCTTATCGAGGTCAACCTCAACAAGGGCCCGAAGCGCGGCGCCAAGGCCGACAACGAGGAAGCCGAGCAGGAAGAAGCTGCCTGAGCTTTTTCGCTCATCGAATTACGAAGAACCCGGCCTCGCGTGAACTGACCCCATAAAGTTGGACGGTTCATTGAGCTGGTCGATTTAAGGGCTGGGTCCTGTATTGCACAGGGGCCAGCCCTTTCAGTTTCAGTTTGATGCGGCGATGGTTGTAATAGTCGATGTAACGCACGATGGC
>JAEKLU010000112.1 GCA_019509685.1 Mesorhizobium sp.
GAGACCGGCCATATCAGGCCCTATCCGCCGGAGAAGAAGACCGGCAAGCGGGTCGCCGTCATGGGCTCCGGCCCGGCCGGCATGGCCGCCGCCCAGCAACTCGGCCGCGCCGGCCACGACGTCCATGTCTATGAGCGCGAAAGCCGTCCGGGCGGGCTGATGCGCTACGGCATTCCCGACTTCAAGATCGAAAAGCACTATATCGACCGTCGCATCGAGCAGATGCAGGGCGAGGGCGTCACCTTCCATTGCGGCGTCAATGTCGGCGTCGACAAGACCGTCTCCGAACTGCTCGAGGAACATGACGCTGTGCTTTATTGCGGCGGCTCGGAAACGCCGCGTCCGGCGGGTATTCCGGGCGACGATCTCAGCGGCGTCTACGACGCCATGCCCTATCTGGTGCAACAGAACCGCCGCGTCGGCGGCGAGCCCATCCAGTCGGTGGCATGGCCCTCGCATACGATCATCGCCAGCGGCCAGCATGTCGTGGTCGTCGGCGGCGGCGACACCGCGTCCGACTGCGTCGGCACGGCCTTCCGGCAGGGCGCGGTGCGCGTCACCCAGCTCGACATCCGTCCGCAACCGCCGGAGAAGGAAGACAAGCTCGCGGTCTGGCCTTACTGGGCAACGAAGATGCGCACGTCATCCTCGCAGGCCGAGGGCGCGGAACGCGAATTCCAGGTGGCGACACTCGAATTCATCGGCGAGGACGGCCAGCTCACCGGCGTGCGCTGCTGCGAGGTCGACGAGAAGCGCAAGCCGATCGCCGGCACCGAGTTCGTTATCCGCGCCGACCTCGCCTTTATCGCCATCGGCTTCGCCGGCCCGGCGAAAGCCGGCGTGGCGGCGGAACTGGACGGCCAGATGAAGATCGTCACCGACAGCCGCAGATCGCGCAACGTCGACGCCAACGACCGCGACTATAAGACCAGCGTCGACAAGCTCTATGCGGCGGGCGATGTCCGCCGCGGCCAGTCGCTGGTGGTGTGGGCGATCCGCGAAGGCCGCCAGGCGGCGCGCTCGATCGACGAGGCGCTGATGGGCTCGACGGTGCTGACGCGTTAAAGGGTGGGCTAACCTGCGGTATCCTTTTCTCGCGAACTGCCCCAGAGCATTTCACCGTTTCATGGAAACGGCGAAATTCTCTAACTATTCGTTTTGACGCAATTTCGGACGGAAAACCGCTTCACACTTTTCCTGAAATCGCTCTAGCTGATCAGCAGCTCCACCGCCCAATAGAGACCGATGACCATCTGGACCGCAAACGCGGAAAATCGAGCTTTGACCGCGTTTGGACTGGTCGACGTCAAATGAATGGCGGACTGGGTCAATCGCGCAACGAGAAACCAGTATGCAAGCGGGTCGGTGATGCCGGTCCGCGAAGTCATCGTGGCCAAGGCCATGAGACCTCCGAAGATTGGAAGTCCCTCAATGCAATTCGCGTGAGCGCGCGCAAGACGCTGTAAAAAGGGCGAAAGACCTGCGTTATCCGGTGCAAATCCATTGGCGGGGATGCGGCCGCTCAGTACGAGATGCGTGCGCAAGATCTCCATCCATGTGAGCAATAAAAGGGTCCAAGTCACGAACCCAAGCAATGCGTAGCCCGTTGCCGACATATTCGCCCCCCGACTTTGAGTTCGGCCAAAAACCGATAATGCCATTGTTCGGCTCGGCACGGAATTGCCGCTAGGCAGGACCGTCGGTCAAGGAGTTGCCGTCGCCGCGTCCGGCGTGGCGGCTGCTGTCGCCGGCGGCTGCGTCGTCGGCGGCCAGGAAAAATCGTCGGCGCGTCCGGGCGAGGCGGCAGACGCCTTGCCTTCCGTGATCAGCTTTTCGCCTGGCAGGTTCGGATCGGCCTTGGCTGCCGGCGCGGCGCCCAGCAATTCCGTTCCGCCGTCCAACGCCGGGTCGCCGAGCAGCATCGGCGCGGTGCGGTCGACGATGACGGGGGCAGCCGCAGGCTGCGGCGCTTCGACCGGCGCGCCGGCCGGCGCGGAAACCGTGGTGATGCTTCCCGGCGCCGCCAGCCCGAGGAGCTTGGCCAGCGGCTTCTCCGTATAGAAGGCGAGCTTGCGCTTGCCGGCCTTGGTGACGTTGATGCCGTCGTCGGAGCGCAGGCGCACGGGCTGGCCGTTGATGTCGGGGCCGGAGGTGACGAAAGCCCCGTTCTCGTCGACGAAGCCGTCCCAGACATCGACGAACTCGCCGCCGTGACTTTCGGCGGCCGAGTGGTAGATGTCGTTGAAGGCAAGCATGTCGGAGTTCATCTTCGACAAGCCGAATGCCGGCATGCCGACCCACAGGAACGGCACCTTGGCGTCCTGGATGGCCTTGCCCAGCGCATCGGTGCGGCGCTCATATTCCTTGGTCCAGTTCTCCGAGCGCGGCTGCTCGCGCACGTCGCCGACCTTCATCTGCTGGCGGTCGTTGGAGCCCAGCATGACGATGACGGCCGCCGGCTTCTCGGTCTCGATCAGCGACTTGATCTCGACCGGCCAATTGTAGAAATCGTCGCGCGCGAAGCCGGACGAACCGTTGCTGCGCGCAACGATCTTGACGGCCGGATTGTCGGCGAAGGCGGTGTCGAGGCCCTCGGCAAGCCCGCTGGCCATGAAATCACCGACCACCAGCACGACCTTGGCGTCCGTCGTCTTTTCGACGATCGGCGTCTCCGGCTCGGCCGGCGGGCGGGGCTTGGATTTCTTCTTCGGTTTTGGCCTCGCCTTCTCGATATCCAGCGGCGGCTCGACGCGTTCGCTGCGGCGCGGGAACAGGAGGTCGCGCAGCGACCAGCCGTGACTTTGCTCCTGCGCGAAAGCGGGCGTGTGGAAAGCTCCGGCGGCAGCGACTACCAGTACAGCCAGCGCGAGAACCAGGATCGGCACGCGGCGAAAAAGCAGCCGGATACGCGCAACCGAAACCAATCACCTCTCCATCCCTTGACGCATGACCGGTATCAGAGGCCATGCGCACCGAGGCGTTACCGCGTCGCGGCTGTCCTGGAAAAAGGATGCCGGGCGCTTTTCGCCTACTCTACTTCTTGCGAAGCCATTTGAGCACTTCCATGCTCGGATAGCCATCCTGGGTCAAGCCGACCTTGGCCTGATAGGTCATGATGGCGGTTTTCGTGCCGTCACCGATCTTGCCGTCGAACTTGCCGTCATAAAGCCCGTGTTCGGAAAGCCGCTTCTGCAATTCCTGGCGTTCCTCGAAGCTGAGCTTGGTGAAGGGACGCTGCCAATCCTGGACAAGGCCGCTGCCGCCGGCGATCTCGTCGGCGAGCAGGCCGACGGCCAAAGCGTATTTGTCGGCATTGTTATAGGCCTTGATGACCGAAAAATTCCTGATCATCAGAAACGCCGGCCCACCGCGACCGTCGGGCACTTTCAGCGTTGCCTTGTCGCTCAGATTCTTGAACGGCTTACCGCTGGCCCTGACGACGCCGAGCGTCTGCCACTGGGCGATCGTTTTTGCCCCACCGGGCAATTTGCCGGCCGGGATGGTCACTTCGTAGCCCCAGGTCTTGCCTGCCTGCCAGCCATTCTTCTTCAACAAATTGGCGGCGGTTGCCAGCGCATCGGGGATCGAATTCCAGATGTCGCGCTTGCCATTGCCGTCCATGTCGACCGCATAGTGCTGGTAGCTGGTCGGGATGAACTGGGTCTGGCCCATCGCGCCGGCCCAGGAGCCCATCAGATGGCTCTCGTCGATGTCGCCGGTCTGCAGGATCTTCAGCGCCGCGACCAATTGGGTGCGGGCGTATTTCGAACGTTTCGGGTCGCCATAGGCGAGCGTTGCCAGCGAACGGACGACATTGCGCATGATGTCGTCGCGCTTGAGGATTTCGCCGTAATTCGATTCCATCGACCAGATGGCTAAAAGGATGTTGCGGTCGACGCCGAACCGCGCCTCGATCCGATCGAGCCAGGGCTTCCACTTCTTCGCCATCGCCTGGCCGTTGGCCACTGACTGGTCGTGCACGCGGTTGTCGAAATAGTCCCAGGCCGGCGCGGTAAATTCCGGCTGCGTGCGGGCCTTTTCCAGCACCACGGGGTCGGGTTCGATGCCTCGCATGGCCTGATCGTAGAGGGATCCAGAAACGCCGCCCGCCACCGCGGTGGCGCGGAAGCCGGCGACCCACTGGCGGAAGCCGGCGTCGGCGAAAGCCGGTCCGGCGGGCATCAGCAAGGCGAACGCGAGGCCGGCGGCCGTCGCGAGGGCCGTCAGGCGCCTGGCCGTGTTTCGAACCGACATCTTTTCCTCCTTCGTCAAATCATGAAGGATCATTCAACGCCGAACCGGGTTAGTATTTAGTTTACCATAGGTGCCGCCGGGAACGAAAACAGGCGTCGCGGCTTTTAGGCTGCACGTTCAAATCGGCGCTTCGCTCGTTCAACATTCCGGCGTGAAAACGTTCGGGGGGATTGCGGAGCTTGCCGCCGAGCGGATAATTGACCAAACGGATGGGTGGTACAGCATGAAGCGAGTTCGCAAGGCAGTTTTCCCGGTCGCCGGCCTCGGCACGCGGTTTCTTCCGGCCACCAAGGCCATTCCGAAGGAGATGCTGACCGTCGTCGACCGGCCGGTCATCCAATATGTGGTCGATGAGGCGCGCGAGGCCGGGATCGAGCATTTCATCTTCGTGACCGGCCGCAACAAGGCGGTCATCGAGGATCATTTCGATATCCAGTTCGAGCTCTATGACACGCTGGCACAGCGCGGCAAGGACGAGCAGCTCGCCCGTCTGCAGCGGTTGCAGCCGGCGCCGGGCCAGACAAGCTTCACCCGCCAGCAGGTGCCGATGGGCCTTGGCCACGCCGTCTGGTGCGCACGCGAACTCGTCGGCGACGAGCCGTTCGCGCTGTTGTTGCCCGACATGATCATGCAGTCGGAGAAGAGCTGTATGAAAGCGATGGTCGAACTCTACGAGGAAACCGGCAACAACATCATCGCCGTGCAGGAATGCGATCCGGCCGAAACCCACAAATATGGCATCGTCGGCCGCGGCGAGGACACGCATCATGGCTTCCGCATCACCGAAATGGTGGAAAAGCCGAAGCAGGGCACCGCACCGTCCAATCTCTACATCAACGGCCGCTACATCCTGCAGCCCGAGATCTTCAAGATCCTCGAAAGCCAGGAAAAGGGCGCCGGCAATGAGATCCAGCTTACCGACGCGATGCTGAAGCTGGAAAAGCAGCAGTCCTTCTATGGTTACCACTACCAGGGCCGCACTTTCGACTGCGGCTCGCCGGAGGGTTTCGTCGAAGCCAATGTCGCCTTCGCGCTCTGGCGCAACGACATGAACGAAAACATGGCCGGTGTTATCCGCACATTGCTCGACGAGATGAAGCCGTCGGCCCGGCGCGGCGCTGCCTCTTAGCCTATCGTCAGATCAGGCCGGTACTGAGCCTCGGGGTGCAGCGTCAGCGCTGCACTTTCAGGCCGAGATAGATGCTGTTGGCGACATAGTCGCGGCCAGGCAGGTTGCTGGTCAGCTTCTCGGTCCTGACGCGGGTGGTGAGACCGGCATAGCGGTTCAGCCACCAGGTCAGACCGGCCTCGGCGCTAAGAATCCGATCATGACCGTCGATGCCGGTGTAGTGGCGCCAATCCAGGCCGAGCGCGGCATTTGCCGTCAGGTTGGCGCGAATCTGCCGTTCGCCGGTGAGCCGGCCTGAATAGAGGACGTCGCCGCTCTCGCCGGCTGTCGTGGTGGTCTCGACGGTGGTTTTGCCGGTGAGGCCGATGGTGGTGCCGCGCTCGGGCGACCATTTGAGGTCGGCGTCGATGCTCGGGCCGGCGACTGCCGGGAGGCGACTGTCGTCGATCGCCTCGCGCAGCCAGCCGGCGGAAAACTCACCCGACAGTTTTTCGCCCATATCGAGCTCAAGGCCGGCGCGCGCGCCGAGCCTGGTTGAGGATCGCTCGAAGCCGTCAGTGTCGAGCCGCAGATCATAGACGCGACGGCCAGTCTCGACTTCCGCGAAGGGTGTCAGGGCCGGCGATATCTGGTAGCCGGTGCGCAGCGTCGCCGTGTAGAGCGTGTTATCGCGATCCTTCTGCGATATGCTGGTGCCGTCGGTGAGCGTGGCGTCGCCATAGAAGTCATGTGAGATCGAGCCGGTCAGCGCATAGCGCATCTTGCCGACGCTCTTTTCGATGCCGAGGCTGCCGTCCACGGTCTGGCGCAGCGGCTGCTCGTTGACGCCGGCGATCGCGTCCGGCGAAGAGGCCGATTCCGGCGCGGCCTCATAGCCGAGCTTGGCGATGGCGCGCAGCTCGTTGTCGAGGTCGACATTGAGCTGGCCTTCGATGCGGCCCTGGCCGTCATTGATCTTCTCGCCCGAGACTGTGTTGCGGAACAGGCCGTAACCGGTGATCAAAGCCGAATTCTCGCGCCAGTCGGAGGTCGCGGAGAAGCGTAAATTCGTCTCCGACAGCACCGCCGACTTGCCGGTGCTGCTGGAATCGGCGTTGGAGGTCGCGGTAAAGCCCTGCTCCAGCGTCGGCCGGAAGACGAAAGTACCGACCTTGATGCCGGGGGCGGCAAAGGGATCGTCCTCGGGCTTGACCTTCTGGCCGCCGATCGAGGCGGTGCGTTCCTGGCCCGGGTCGAGCTTCTGCTTGTCGACGCTGTCGATCGTCACGGCACGGCGGTTGCCGCCGTCGTCGTCAGCCGTCGCGGCATCGGTCTGGTCGCCGGAAGCAGCCGTCGCGCCGGTGGCCGTGCTGTCGGTGGTGTCGCCGGTCTTCTTCCTGGTCTTTTTCTTGTCGGCGGTCTTGGCATCGGCTTTCGCCTTGGCGTCGTCGGCGCGCTGCTTTGCCGTCGAGGGCCGGCGTGGCTTCACCGGCGTGGGATTGCCAGTCAGGGTATCGTCGCTGGCCTGTGGCTGGTCGAAAACGCTGCCCGTGGCGCCGGCCGCCTGGTCGTCATCGGGAACGGCGCCTGGGCTTGCCGGCTGGTAGGTGGCTGCGGGCGTATCCAGAACCGGGCTCGCCGGTGGCGGCGCCTGGTCCTGCGAACCTTGCGCACGCACCTGCCTGGCCTTGCGCTGCTGGTCGGCAAGGATGGCCGATTCGGAGACTTCGCCGCGCAGCTCGGTTTC
>JAEKLU010000113.1 GCA_019509685.1 Mesorhizobium sp.
GCTCGATATCATCGCCGAGGCCTCGGTCGAGGCCACCCGCGCGCTGGCCAGCTGACGGCCGGACCGCGCGGCGGGTCGGATACGTTCAAGAAACACGATTCTACAATTCAGAAACGCTCGCGAAAAGAGCAGGTGGCACAAACGGTACGGGAAAGCGTCCTCGTACCGTTTTTGGAGGTAAGTGTGCAAGACGCGGCGAAATTGCTCACGGCACTTGGTGACTGCATCGAAGCGATTGAGGCCTATCTAGCTGCTGCCGAGCGGTCGACGCTGGAGGATTTGCTGGCGGCCCTTCCAGCCAAATCGCCGGCGGGAAGCGCCACGATGGTCATGGCGATCTTGGTGTATCGCGAGCTGGATACCCGGCGGAGCCCGCAATAGCTACCACTGCCATTTACGATTAATCGTTCCGTCGCTGTCAACCGGCTTCATTGCCCCGGAAAGTAAAGATCTTCAGCTGAGGTAATCCCGTTGGCAGTCGGGATAGATGGTGCCCAGAAGAGGACTCGAACCTCCACTCCTTGCGGAACACGGACCTGAACCGTGCGCGTCTACCAATTCCGCCATCTGGGCTGGTGCGGGCTCATGTAAGCGGGGGAACGAAGCCTGTCAACGCGCTTTTTTCAAGCGCTTGCCGCTTGCCGGCTTACGGCCGTGAAAGGCCGCCCGCCCAAACCCGCCGGCAGCAATGCGCTCAGCCTTCCAGCACCTCTTTCGAGGCCACGGTGGAATCGGCGTTGAGCTTGTAGATCACCGGCACGCCGGTGCCGAGCTCGAGCTTGACGATCTCCTCGCCGCTCTTGCCGTCCAGCGCCATGATCAGCGCGCGCAGCGAATTGCCGTGGGCGGCGACCAGCACGGTCTCGCCGCGCAGCACATGCGGCTGCACTTCATGCAGGTAATAGGGCCACACGCGCGCGCCGGTGTCCTTCAGGCTTTCGCCGCCGGGCGGCGCGATGTCGTAGGAACGGCGCCAGATATGCACCTGCTCCTCGCCCCATTTCTGGCGCGCGTCATCCTTGTTGAGGCCGGAGAGGTCGCCATAGTCGCGCTCGTTGAGCGCCTGGTCGCGGATGGTCGTCAAATCGCTCTGGCCGACGACGTCGAGAATATGCTGGCAGGTCTTCTGCGCCCGCTTCAGCGCCGAAGTGTAGGCGATGTCGAATTTCAGCCCGAGCGCCTTGAGTTTTTCGCCGGCGGCAAGCGCTTCGGCATTGCCCTGCTCGGTCAGGTCGACGTCACGCCAGCCGGTGAACAGGTTTTTCAGGTTCCATTCGCTCTGGCCGTGGCGCACGAGCACGAGAGTTCCCGACATGTTTGCTCCTTGGTTAGAGCAATTCCAGGAAAAGTGTGTAGCGGTTTTCCGTCCGGAATTGCGTAAGACAAATGGAAGAGATGCACTCAGCTCAGCCCGAGCACATCCCGCATTGAGTAAAGTCCGGGCTTCTTCGCGCGCGCCCAGAGCGCCGCTTTCACCGCGCCGCGGGCGAAGATGGCGCGGTCCTCGGCATGGTGGGAAAGCGTGATGCGCTCGCCGGTGCCGGCAAGGATCACGGAGTGATCGCCGACCACCGAGCCGCCGCGCAGCGTCGCAAAGCCGATCGTGCCCGTCTTGCGCACGCCGGTATGGCCGTCGCGCACGCGCACGCTGTTGTCGGCAAGATCGATGCCGCGTCCCTTAGCCGCCGCGTCGCCGAGCAGCAGCGCCGTGCCCGACGGAGCGTCGACCTTGTGCCGGTGGTGCATTTCCAGGATCTCGATGTCGAAGTCGTCGGCGTCGAGCGCCCGCGCCGCCTGCTCGACCAGCACGGCCAAAAGGTTGACGCCAAGGCTCATATTGCCGGATTTGACGATGGTCGCGTGGCGCGCGGCGGCCTCGATTTTTGCATTGTCGTCCGCCGAGCAGCCGGTGGTGCCTATGACATGGACGATGCGCGCCTGCGCGGCATAGCCGGCGAATTCGACGCTTGCGGCGGGCATGGTGAAATCCAGCACGCCATCGGCCTTGGCGAAGGCCGGCAGCGGGTCGTCGACGATCGGCACGTTGATGATGCCGATGCCGCGATCCCGCCCGCTCGACCGCGCCGGCGACGCGTGCGCCAGGCATGGTGTGGATGGCGCGGATCAGCGTCTGGCCCATGCGGCCGGCCGCGCCGACCACCACCAGGCCCATATCGCCCGTTTCGCTCATGCCTTGCTCCCGACCGCCTTCTTCGCGCGCCGCGAAGTTTGTACGGGCTTGCTGTCGTCGACAAGCCCCAACCCCTTCTTGCCCTGGATGCGGTGGAAGCGGGCATAGATGCTGTGCGGGTCGGCCATCAGCGAGGCATGCGTGCCTTCCTCGACCAGCCGTCCCTCTTCCAGCACGATGATGTGGTCGGCATTGACCACGGTCGACAGCCGGTGCGCGATGACGATGGTCGTGCGCCCTTCCATGACATGGGTCAGCGCCTCCTGGACACGCGCTTCCGCTTCGTTGTCGAGCGCCGAGGTCGCTTCGTCGAGCAGCAGGATCGGCGCCTGGCGCACGATGGCGCGCGCGATCGAGACGCGCTGGCGCTGGCCGCCCGACAACGTCGAGCCGCCCTCGCCGACCGGCGTGTCGTAGCCCTTCGGCTGCTGGCGGATGAACTCGTCGGCGGCGGCCAACCTCGCCGCCTGCTCGATCTCGGCATCGGTGGCGGAGAGCCGGCCGTAGCGGATGTTGTCGCGGATCGAACCTTCGAACAGATAGGGCGCCTGCGAGACATAGGCGATCGATTGCCGCAGCGACCGCTTCGTCACCTTGGAGATGTCCTGGCCGTCGACTGTGATGCTGCCCTTGTCGACATCGTAAAAGCGCTGCAGCAGCGCCACCATGGTCGACTTGCCGGCGCCCGAAGCGCCGACGACCGCCGTGACCTTGCCGGCGGCGGCGGTGAAGCTCAGGTCCCTGAGCACCGGCATGTCGGTGCTGTAGCCGAATGTCACATTATCGAAGCGCACCTCGCCGGTGGTGATCCTGGCTTCGACGGCGTCGGCCGCATCGCTCTGCTTCGGCTCGAGGTCGAGCAGTTCGTAGATCATACGCGCATTGACCAGCGCGCGTTCCATCGTCACCTGCATGCGGGCGAGGCGGCGTGCCGGATCATAGGCCAGGATCAGCGCGGTGATGAAGGAAAAGACCGAGCCCGGCGGTTGCCCAAGCACCAGCGCCCGGTAGCCGGAATAGCCGACGACCGCGGTGACGGCGAGGCCGGCCAGCATGTCGGAAATCGGCGACAGCCGCTCCGAGACACGGGCGATCTTGTTGCTGCGCCGCTCGGCGGTGTCGGCCATGATGCCGATGCGACGCGCCAGTTCGTCCTCCATGGTGAAGGCCTTGACGATGGCGATGCCTTGCGTGGCCTCCTGGACGGATCCGCTCAGCCGCGAGTTGATCAGCACGGATTCCCGGTTGATCTTGCGCACCCGACGGGTGATGTAGACGACGGCCCAGATCAGCGGCGGCCCGATCAGCAGCGAGCTGAGCGATAGCACCGGATCCTGATAGACCATGAGGCCGATAAGGCCGAGCAGGGTTACCGCGTCGCGGGTGATCGAAATCAACGTCAACGACAAGAGATCGCGGATGCCGCTGACATTCTCGTCCAGCTGCGCCGCCAATCGGCCGGAGCGTGTGTCGTTAAAGAAGTTGACGCCGAGCTTCATCAGATGGTCGAAGGTGCGCTTCTGGTAGCGGGCGATCAGATTGTTGCCGATCGTGGCCAGAACCACCGCCTGGCCGTAACCAGCAAAGCCGCGCACGATGAAGGCGCCCATGATGCCGGCGCAGATCCAGACCACCGAGCCGCCGCTCCGTTCGTAGAAGATCTGGTTGACCATCGGCGACATGATCCAGGCCGAGAAGGCGGTCGCGCCCGAAACCAGCAGCGAGCAGACGATGACGATCGCATAGGACCCGCGATGGTCACGGCCATTCTCGGCGATGATGCGCCGAAGCACGGCGGTGACTTCGCCGGGGCGGGCTTTCTGTTTTTTGGGGGTTAGAAAGGTCAAATCAAGAGCGCTTTGTGGTTCTCACGGGGACGGGGAGGCTGCAAATTCGGCACTCCTCTTAGCGCCCCGGCTCCGGCTTGCCTATGGCGAAACTTCGTCGCGGGCCTGGATTGCGGGCCGGAGCCGCTCCCGGCACGCCTAGACCCGCCAGTGCCGCCCCGCCGTCTGCACGCCGAACAGCGAAGGCGTCCTTGCATAGGCGGCAAGCCCAAGCAGCGCCGCCAGCGGGTGGGTGATGACATAGACCGGCATTTCGCGCATCAGCGCGCTGTGCGGCGCCTTGTCCTCGAAAGCGGCGCGGAAATTGCCGGATTTCAGCGCCGGCACGATCTTTTGCGCGATGCCGCCGGTGAGGAAGACGCCGCCACGGCTCTTGAACACCAGCGCCAGATCGCCCGCGGTGCGGCCGAGGCAGGTGACGAACAGCTCCAGCGCCTCTTGCGCCACCGCGTCGGATCGGGAGAGCGCGGCGGCCGTGACCTGGGCCGGGGTCGTGAACGGCGCGGGCTGGCTGTCGGCCATGGCGACGGCGCGATAGACATTGACCAGCCCGCGGCCGCACAGGATCTGCTCGCCCGAGATGCGGCCTTCGAGCTTCTCGATATGTGGGAAAACCTCGAAGTCGCGCGGCGTACGCGGGCCGATATCCATATGCCCGCCCTCGCCCGGCACCGGAATCCAGTGGTGGAGCGCATAGATCAGCCCGGCGACGCCGAGGCCGGTTCCCGGACCGAGCACGACCCGGCTCGCATTCGGCTCCGGCGTGCCGCCGCCGATCTTTTCCATATGCTCTTCGCCGAGCGCCACCACCGCCAGCGCCTGCGCCTCGAAATCGTTGAGCACCACGACTTCGCTCAGACCCAGAGTGCGAAACATCTGCTTTGGCTTCACCACCCAGGGGCAGTTGGTGAGCGGGATCTCGTCGCCATCGACCGGCCCGGCGATCGCCAGCACCGCCGAATTCGGCTGGATCGACGAGCGGTCGAGCACCGCTGCCTGGATCGCCGCGTCGATGGTGGCGAAATTGGCCGTCTGCACGATATGCGGCTCGGTCGGCTCCGAATTGGCGTCGAGCACGATCGAGAAGCGTGCATTGGTGCCGCCGATGTCGCCGATCAGGACCGGAAACCGCAACGCTTTCTCGTCTTCGCCTGCCATGCTCTTTCCTTGCGGCCACCAGCGCCGTTTCAATCGATTGACTAGCGCATGACCCTGGAAAGGGGAAGCCCGCTTGCGCCTCAGTTGCCGGGTCGTGGACGCGGCACCGGAATGCCGATCTTCGGCGTCGGCGCGAAGGCGCTTGCGGCGTCGGGCAGACTTCCCGCCCCGCTGGAGATCGTCTCCGCCGGTGCGTCCGGCACTGGTTCCGCCACGGCGATCGCGGTGGCGCCGCCGCCACGGTAGGTCACCGCCTCCAGCGACGGCGCATCCGGCGCGTTGAGCACGTCCTGGCACTGCTTCGGCAAATTGGCCATCGTCATCAGGTCGCGCGCCTTCGGCGCGTCCGGGTTCTTGTTCGGCCGCCACGGCTCCTCGGTGAACCACCAGGCCAGCGGCTTGCCGCAGCCATCGTCGTCAGGCGTCGTCTCCTGCGCCTTGCAGAAGGGCGAGCCCGGCTGGCAGCCGATGCGCATGTGGAAGTGATAGTCATGGCCCCAGAACGGCCGGATCTTGCGCAGCCAGGAACGGTCGCCGGTGACGGTGTCGCAGAGCTTCTTCTTGATGCCGGGATTGACCAGGATGCGCTCGACCTCCGGATAGCTTGCCGCGCGCTTGAGCAGCTTTGTGTGCTGCGGCGTCCACAATGCGTCCTTCACCAGATGCGTCTTTTCGTCGACCATCAGCGTTGCGCTCATATTTTCGCGCTGTGCGGTCGTCAGTGGGCGGTTGGGCATCGGCGTCAACCAGATGTCGGCGTCGAGGCCGATCTGGTGCGAGGCGTGGCCGGTCGTCATCGGCCCGCCGCGCGGCTGCGCGACATCGCCGATGAGAAGGCCGGGCCAGCCATCCGCATGGGCATCCCGCGCGAGTTTCTCGATCAGCGCGATCATCGCCGGATGGCCCCAGCGGCGGTTGCGCGACGGGCGCATCACTTCCCAGGTCGGCCCGTCCATCGGCAGCGCCACGCCGCCGGTGAAGCAGCCTTTCGAATAGAAGCCGAAGGATTGCGCTGGCGCTATCGGCGGCAGTTTTCTTGCGCCGAACAGGTCTTTCGCGCGCGGCTCGGCCGAAATCGCGCCGGCCGCCAGCGCGGTCATCGCCACCAGCGCCAGCGCGGCGGTCAGAAACGGTTTGCGGTCAGGCAAGGATCGCAAATTCACCGGTTGGGACCCCCTCCAGACTATTCGCGGCAAGTTAGATGCACTTGATCAGTGCGCGAATCATACCATGTCCTGCGGCTCGCTTCGATCACGAGCGTTTCATCGCGCTGCGCGGCTCGCCATTCCGCCAGGTGCCGTCGGCCCACATCCGCTCCAGCGCCACGCGATAATTCGGATACCGGAAGCGATAGCCGGCACCCTTGATGGCCGTGTTGGCGACGCGCTTGTTCTCGCCATAGAAGGACCGCGCCATGGGCGAAAGTTGGGCGGTCTCGAAGGCAATTTCCGGCGGCGGCTCCACGCCCATCAGCCCGGCGGCATAGGCAACGACATCCTGCGGCGGCGCCGGCTCGTCATCGGTGACGTTGAAGACGCCGCCGGTGTCGCCCTCGATAAGCCGCCACAGCGCGCCGGCGATGTCGTCGCAATGGATGCGGTTGAACACCTGGCCCGGCTTGACCAGCCGCCGCGCGGTGCCGTCCTCGAGATTGACCAGCGCGTTGCGGCCGGGGCCGTAAATGCCGGACAGCCGCAGGATCGCGACCGGCTTTTCGATCGCCTGGCCAAGCTTGAGCCATTCCTGTTCGGCCGCGACCCGCATCACCGAGCGCTTCGACACCGGTTTGCACTCGGCTTTTTCATCCACCCAGGCGCCGTCATGATCGCCATAGACACCGACGGTGGAGAGATAGCCGATCCATCGAAGCGCCGGCATTCCGGTCCGGATGGCTGCACCGGCAGCGTTGAGCACCGGATCGCCGGCTTCATCCGGCGCGACCGAAATGACGAGATGCGTCGTTGTTGCCAACGCGTCCTCGATCTCGTTGGTTGTGGCTCCGTCGAAAAGCAAGGGCTCGATCCCGGCCGACGTCAGCGCGTCGAATTTTTGCAGGGAGCGCGTGGTCCCAAGGACAGGGGCGCCCCGCTGGTTGGCGCGCGAAAACGCCTTGCCGGAATAGCCGGCGCCGAAAATGAAAACCTGCATGTCGCTCCTCAATGAACCGCAGCCGGCTGTGCCGACAACCATTCTTCGTGCACCGTCGCGTCGTCCTCGGCTTCCGCAGCCGAGGCAGCGAGGTCGCCAAATTCGCGATCCGAGAGCAGTCGCGACAGAGCCCAGATTGCCGCACCCCGCACCAGCGGCGACGCGTCGCCAAGCAAACCACGCGTAATGAGCGCCAGCGACGGGTCACCCGAATTGCCGGCCGCGATCAGCACGTTGCGGATAAAACGGTCGCGGCCGATGCGCTTGATCGGCGAGCCCGAAAAGAAAGCGCGGAACCCCGCATCGTCGAGCGTTAGTAGCTCCGAAAGTTTAGGCTCGCGCAAATCGTCGCGCGCGGACAGCTTGGCTTCCGAAGCCGCCTGAGCGAACTTGTTCCACGGGCAGGCGGCCAGGCAATCGTCGCAGCCATAGATGCGGTTGCCGATCTTTTCGCGGAATTCGCGCGGGATCGGCCCCTTGTTCTCGATGGTGAGATACGAGATGCAGCGCCGCGCATCGAGCCGGTAGGGCGCCGGAAAGGCGTTCGTCGGACAGGCATCGAGGCAGGCGCGGCAGGTGCCGCAATGATCGATCTCCGCTCTGTCGGGCTCGAGCTCGGCCGTCGTGAAAATGGTGCCGAGGAACAGCCATGAGCCATGCGCGCGGCTGACGAGATTGGTGTGCTTGCCTTGCCAGCCGAGGCCGGCGGCTTCCGCCAGCGGTTTTTCCATCACCGGCGCCGTATCGACGAACACCTTCACGTCGCCGCCGGCCTTTGCCACGATCTTGCCGGCAATCTCCTTCAGCCGGCCTTTCATCACCTCGTGATAGTCGCGGTTGCGGGCATAGACCGAGATCGCGCCGCGATCGCGGCTTGCCTGCAACGCGCGCGGATCATGGTCCGGCCCGTAATTCATCGCCAGCACGATGATCGAGCGCACCTCCGGCCACAGCGTCGAGGGTTCAGCTCGCCGTTCAACCGTCTCGGCGATCCAGTCCATCGAACCATGAAAGCCATCGGCGATGAACTCGGCCAGCCTGGCCGGGGCCAGTGGGATCGCGTCCGGCCTGGTGACGGCGACCGCATCGAAGCCCGCGCGGCGCGCCTCGGCGTCGACCAGCGCGCGCAGGCGGGTTGGTTCAGAAGTCGAGGTCCGCATAATGCGATACCGGCGACAGGCCGCGCACCCGGTCGGAGAGCAGCGGCCGGAACGATGGCCGCGATTTCACGCGCGTGTACCATTCGCGCGCGGCGGTGTGGTCGCGCCAGTCGATCTCGCCGAGATAGTCGAGCACCGAAAGCGTCGCCGCCGCCGCGAGATCGGCATAGGTCACCTTGTTGCCGGCCAGCCAATGGCGCGTGCCGGCCAGCCAGTTTGTGTATTTCATGTGCTGGCGGATGTTGGCGCGCGCAGCGCGGATCGCTCCCGAATCGGGCGAGCCGCCGCCCGCCGTCTCCGGCATCACCGGCTTCAGCACGCGCTCGCGCACCAGATGCCGGGTGACCTCGCTTTCGGCCTTGTTGAGATACCAGTCGGTCAGCCGGCGAATTTCAGCGCGCTGCATCGGGTCTTCGGCGAAAAGCCGCTTGTCGCGCTTCAAGACTCCACGCGTCTCGTCGAGATATTCGGCGATCACCATTGCGCCGACGATCGGCACGTCGCCCTCGGCAAGCAGGATCGGCAGCGTGCCAGCCGGGTTCAGCGCCAGGAACTCCTTGCGCCGCGTCCACGGCTTTTC
>JAEKLU010000355.1 GCA_019509685.1 Mesorhizobium sp.
ATTTCGCGGGACCATCGATCAGCACGGTGAAGGTGCCGTCCGCATTTTTGACAACCCAGTCGGGATTGGGATTGTCGCCGAGCGCTGAAAAGCGCGGATATTTCGGCGTGATCTCGGGTTGGTCGAGACGGAATTCCGGTTGCAGATCGTAGCTGATCCATTGCGACAGGAAGAGCGGCAGGCGCTCCCAGTGCGAGTCGCGCATCACTTGCGGCAGGTTGAAGAACCACAAGGCGTAGACGAGGTAGAAGAGGATGCCGGCGAACAGGAACAGCGGCGCAAAGCGCTTGTAGGCCGGCCGCCGAAATATGTGAGGGTAGCGCTCCTCGATCGACGATATCTGCTCGGCGGTCATTGTTGCCATGGATCAGGCGCTCATCAAAAAAGCTTGTTCGCCGACCAGCTTGCGGCGCAGCCAGGCGGAGAACTGGTCGACGATGAAGATCGTCGTGAACAGAAGCAGCACCAGCGCCAGCGTCTTGGCGCCGAAGCCGCGCGAGATCGACAGCTTCAACTCCTCACCGATGCCGCCGCCGCCAACGGCGCCGATGATGGTCGACGCGCGAACGTTGATCTCGACGCGCAGCAATGTGTCGGACATGAAATTGGGCAGCACCTGCGGCAAATCGGCGAAGCGAACGCGCTCGAACCAGTTGGCGCCGACGGCCCTCAGGCCCTCTTCGGCGCGCATGTCGATGTTCTCGTTGATCTCGTAGAACAGCTTGCCCAATGCGCCGATCGAATGCAGGCCAATGGCGATGATGGCGGCGATCGGACCGGTCGAGACGATGGCCGCGAACAGGCCGGCAATGACGATTTCGGGAAAGGCGCGCAACAATTCCATGAAGCGCTTGACGACCAGCCGCAGCACCGGATGCGGCGTCAGGTTACGCGCGGCGATGAAGGAAAACGGCACGGCGAAGATGAAGCCGATGAAGGTCGAGACCAGCGCCACGTTGAGCGTGGTCAGCATCAGCTCGAAATATTCAGGAATGTAGAAGCCGCCCCAGACGTAGACGCGGCCGAGCGGGAAGTTGAATTCCTGGGTGCCGGTGTCATGTGGCGAGGCGATGTCGAACAGCGCCCGCCAGACGTCGTTCCAGTCCTTGGGGATGAGCCAGCTCAGGAAATCCAGTATATGCGGCAGACGGTCGAAGAAGTGGCCGGCATTGGCTTCGTCGGCAAACCACATGCTCGACAGCGTCGCCAACAGCAGCAGGCCGACACCGAGTACGGTGTAAAGCCGCCGCAACGATATTTGGCGCTGCCAGGCGGAGGCCACCTGCGAGGCGGCGTCGGAGCGGGCTGTGACGGATAGGGTCATGATCGGGACATGCAAAAAGGGCGGCGTTTCGGCACGCCGCCCTTTTCGATTTTCCGTTAGCCGCCGATCGCAGCTTTGCGGGCTTCGACGATGACGTTGTAGAAGTCAGGCTTGACCGGGACGTAGCCGGTAAAGTCGCCGCCTTCGACGCCTTCGAAGCAGGCCTTGTCCTTCTTCGGCAGGTCGGTGAAGAAGGCGGTGAGCTTGGCGGTCATGTCGTCGCCGAGCGCGGTGCGCACGACCAGCGGGCCGTTCGGGATCAGGCCCGAGCGCCAGACTTCGACGAAGTCGTTGGGGTCGACGGCGCCCTTGGCGACTTCCTTGTGGAAGGTGCCGGAGGTGTAGCCGTTCTTGAAATCGCCGATGCCCGAGGAATCGTCGACGGCGACGTCGACCTTGCCGTCGCGGACGGCCAGCACGTTGTTTTCATGGCCGCCATTGAACTGGGTCGAGGCGAAGAAGGCGTCGTTCGAAGCGCCGGTGTCCTTCGGGATCTGGGTCAGCGGGATCAAATAGCCCGAGGTCGAATCCGGATCGGCGTAGCCGAGCTTCTTGCCCTTGGCCGATTTGATGTCGGTGATGCCGGAGGACTTCAGTGCCAGGCCGACCGAATAATAGCCGGTGGCGCCGTCGGTCTGTTGGGTGGTGAGGATCGGAGTGACCGCCTTCGGGTCCTTGATGTAGACGCTGGCGTAGCCGGAGGCGCCGA
>JAEKLU010000114.1 GCA_019509685.1 Mesorhizobium sp.
GCTCCTTCTACAAGGCCGCGGCCGGCAGTTGCGCCATGGTGATCGAGACGGTTGCCGACACCTGCGAGATCACCGGCATGACGACGAACATCAACGGCCGCGATCGCAATCTCGGCGGCTATGGCGGGTCGCAAATCACGGTGACCGGCCAGATCACGATGAAGGTCAAATTCAAGGCAAACCTCAGCAAGACGACTCCGTAGCAGTCAATCCAAGCCCACTGGTCGGCGCAACCACAGCGCGGCCAACATGCTGGCGCTGGCGGCTTGAAGGATCTCTGGCCTCAGCCTGTCGATCGCCCGCGCCACCATGGCGGCGACATCGTCTTGTCGCCGAACACCCGGGCCTGCGCGCGGCAGTCAACCTGCCGCGCATGTAACGAGCGGCTGGCCACTGGCTGCCTCATCGAGCACTCGCGCCCCAGCGGGCGCGAAGCGCTTGATATTTCGTAGGTCTTCCACCAAGTTTTTGAAAAATTTGGTGGGTGCGCACAGGATTGAACTGTGGACCCGCTGATTAAGAGTCAGCTGAACAGGCTTCCAGCAATCCTGCCCACATCTCGGTTTGTAAACAAGCTTTGTTTACCGCGCCTTTCCTTACATCCACGTTTGTCGAGAACCAGCCTTCATTCGTAAACTATTTTGGGCGTGGCCTTGAGGCCGATCCTGAGGCCACCAGACCATTGCTTATATCAGCAGGAAAGGCCACACTATCTCTTTGAGGGGGCGACAGATGGCCACGGAACTTATCGACGGCAATACGATCCGCCGCGTCCAGAACATGCTCAAGGGCAAGGGAGGCGCTAAGGTCGGCAAGATATACGACAGGCAGTCGCCCGGCCTGACGATCCGAGTCTACAAGGCCACGGCCGCATGGGCGATCGTGACCCGGGACTGGAAGTCAACCATCGGGCCTTTCGGCGACTATGTGGCCGACGACGTCCCGATGCTGCGCGATCTCGTCCGGAAAGCCAGGCAGATCAAATCCGAAGGCCGCGATCCCGAGGACCTGCTGGCCGCGTTCCGGACCGAGCGCGACGTGGCGCTCGCCACCGCCCGGGCTGATGTGACGCACGGCATTGGCGACACTTGGGAACACGTCCGCGACGCGTATCTGGCATGGCTCGCCGCCGGACACAGGGACAAGGACACAACGCGCGGATACCGCAGCGCCCTCGGCGCGGTCCCGGGCGGCGACCTCGAGAAAGATTTCGAACCTGTCCGCAGCAAGCCCGTCGTCAGCATAACCACGAAAGACTTGATCCGCGTCCGGTCGAACATCGTCAAGCGCGGCAAAGGCGGCTTGCTGCGGCAGGCAGACCTGACGGTGTCGGCGTTGAAGTCCTGCTTCAAATGGTATCTCAACCAAGAGGACAGCTTGATCGAGACGTCGCCGGCGCAGCTGCTCGGGAAGGTTATGGAACGGGCTATCGAGGACGAGACCGCGAGCCCTGAAAGCGAGCGGACGATGAACCAGCTGGAGGTCGGGATGCTGCAGATCGGCTTGGAGCGCGAGCGCAACGCGGCTGCCAGGTGGTCCCTGACGCTGCAGCTTTTCATGGGCCAGCGCCGGCTGACGCCGCTCGAAGCGCGCAAGGTGAATTTCTTCGAGCATCCGGCCTACGGGATGACCTGGCGACTCGGGGACAAGGTCAACGCTTGGAGGGTCCTGCCGCTGTCAGGGACAGCCGTAGCCGCAGTGCGTGCCGCGCAGGCGCTGTCGGCTCAGAACGAAAACCCGTACTTGTTCCCGCAGCAGCGACCGCGCCGGGTAGGTTCCCCGACGGACGGGCACCTGAGCGAGCGCCGGGTGTCTGGCGTCGTCGAGGACATGAGGCTGCCTGGCGGCGTCCTACACGGTCTGCCGTTCGACCCGGCAACCCATGACCTGCGGCGCGCTTTCATCACCGTCATGGGCCCGAGGATGTCCAGCTACAGCGTCGCCGGGCGGGCGCTCAGGCCCGAGGACGTGGAGATGATCACACACGAGTCCGAGGGCCGGAAAGGGACGGCAAGCGCCGTCTACGACAAAAGCGAATACCTCGACGTCAAAGCGGCGATCCTTAAGGAATGGGAGGCATGGTGCCTTGAGGGCTACCGCATGGCGAAAGCGAGCCTCGCCCAGCCTGCATAGCCGCTACTGGATGCGAACGCCGTCGACGAGGACACCGAGCGCCCTCAGGATTCTGATCCCGGTCCACAGCCTCGGTCCCGCCGTCGACGCCTTGACCAGCAGCCTGCCGATTTCCGCGGGCGATGTCGCACCGGTCAGGATGTCGCCGAAGCGCTCGACGGCGAAGGCGGCCAGTTCTTCGGCCTCGGTCATTCCTCGCCACGTGCTTTCCTGAGGAACGCCCGCGTCTCCTCGATCGCCGACTCGTATGCGCGGATGCGCTCCTCCAGCAACGCCTCCGGAGTCAGTCCACCGGGAGTGCCGTCGACGAACACAATTTTCCTGCTGCCGTCCGCTAGCTGGACGAGTGCCGCGACGCTGTCGCATTCCCAGCCCGACCACAGCACAGACAAGGCCGCCAGCGGCTCGTACCCGACATTGCCGAAGCGCTCGAGTATCTCCTCGCTGAGCAGTTGCAGCTGGCCGCCGTCCAGGTCTGTCATCACGTAATCTCCTTAGGCGGCACGGGTACGCCGCCGTCCGCATGTTCATCACAGCGCGTCGCGAACCAGCCGTTGCGGACCCTCACGCGCCCGAACTCGCCGCAGACATCGCAGGTTCGGACGGCACTTTCCCACGCCGTCCTGTAGGCGTTGCTGACAGCGGCCTTCGCCTCGTCAGATAGGTCGGCGCCGAGGCCGTAGTAGATGCTCAGTCCCCCGAATTTCTCCTTGACCTGCCGCAGCTCGAACGCATCCTCGCGACCGACGGGGATCACCTGCCGGACGACGAGGAAGAACTCACGGATGGTGGAGAACCACCCTGCATTGCATTCGAAACGCTTGGTTACGAGTCCAGGGAACTCGGCGGCGATCTCTTCGTATCGCCGCCGCTGCTCTACCCGGTACTCGTCTGTGTCCCACTCGTACACATCAAATCTCCACGACGAGCGCCGGGTCGAAGGCCGGATTTTCGGTTCCGTATCCCCGCGGATTGCAGACTACCCGTGTGTTCCTGACGACGTAGTCGAACGTGTCATGGACATGGCCGTGGACCCACAGCTCCGGCTGCCACAGCTCCATCATCTCCGACAGGTCGGACGCGAACGAAGCGTTGAGCGCGCTGCCCGCATAGCGCGGATGCACGGACAAGGGATGCGGGGCGTGATGCGTCACGACCACCGTCTGACCGTCAAGCGGCAACTCGCGCCGCAGAAACGCCCGGCTGCGCGCATGCAGTTCCTGCGCCCGCTTGGCGGTGAAGGCCTCGTAGGCCGGAAGCTGCCTCCAAGCGATCTGTCGGCAGTCGTTCAGCCTGCCTTCGAACGTAGCCGCGGCCCATGCGATCTCCTCCGGAGAGTGGCCGTCCAGGGCGAAGTCAGTCCACAGCGTGGCGCCGAGGAAGCGCACGCCGCCAATGACGACGGCCTCGTCGGACAGCAGGTGCACGTCCGGATGCTGGTCGGCGGCGAAGCGCCCCCACTCCAAGCCTTCGAGAATCGAGTGGCCGTAGAACTCGTGGTTGCCGGGCACGAAGATCACAGGCATCGACGGCGCAATGAACGCCGCGAGCCAGTGAACGGCATTGGCCACGCCCTGCAGCACGTCGCCGGCGACGACGCAGACGTCGGCTTCGGGGACCGGGCCGGGGCCGACTTCCGCCATGGGGCTGTCGAAGTCCAAATGCAGGTCGGAGAGAATCCACAGCTTCATGCCGCCTCTCCATGCTTGTCGAGCTCCATGCCCGCGGTCAGTTCCTTGAACGTGCGCGGGGTGAAGTCCACGTCCGGCATGTCGACGCCAACGTCACGGCTGAGGCCGTAGCCGGGCAGCCGACTATGGCTGTGACCATAGAAATGCACGGCGCCGTGATGCGACGCGGGCCAGGCGCGCATCGAATAATGGGAGAGGATCACCCTGCGCCCTTCGTCGCGGACCTCCAGCAGGTGCGTCGGCGGCAGGTGCCACGGCAGCGAGGCAATCTCGGGGATCACGGCCCCGTCGTTCCTCAAATCGTGGTTGCCTAAGATGAGCACCTTCCGGCCGCGCAGGCTGTGGAACAGACGCTTGAAGGCGAAGATGTCCTGCCCGGGACGGCCGTAGTCGCCGAGGATGTAGGTCAGGTCGTCGACGGATTTGACGGTCTCGTTCCACCTCCGGACGATCTCCGCGTCCATCTCCTCGGTGGAACTGAAGGGACGGTTGCAGTTGGCGATGATGCTTGTGTGGCCGAAATGCAGGTCGGCGATGTAGCGCTTAGTGACGTAAGCCATGACAGATAACTCCTCGATTTGAATAGGGTAGACGGGCGCGCCGCAAGGCACGTGGCGGTCATCCGGCTATTCGTATCGAGTTCCTGTGCATGGCCTCTGTCTCCAATCTGCCGTCACCATAGCGGCAGAGATCTAAGGAAGTGCGATCGATATCGGGCTCGGAGCCTTGGCGTCAAGGATCCCCATCAGAAGGGACAGACGTCGCCGAAGTTGACCTTGGCAGGCTCCTTGCCGTCCGGCACGTAGTCGAACGGGTCGTCCACGATGATGCGTGCCGGAGCCCGCGGCAGCGGCACGCGCCTCGAGGCAACCGTGCTGACGCGGGGCGCTGGAGGCGGAGCCACGCGCTGGCCCGGGTACGTGGTCCGCTTGTATTCGGGAGTGTCGATGACGACAATGGGAGCCGCCGCTGCCTTCGGGTCCGGACCAGGACCGCGCCATGTCTCAAGCTTCGATCCGGGCTGCAGCGTTTTCGCCCAGATCAAGAAGGCTTCGTCCGCGCCGTCCTTGGCAAGCCACAGGATCATGGCGCCCTGTATCGGGAGGCCGCTGCCGCTGACGTTCGCATCAGGGTCCGCTTTCGCCTTGTCCAGAACGAGGCGGTAGGCCTTCGACAGCTCGACCGGATCGTGTCCGCTGAGCGTGACGGCCCTTGCCACGGCCGCCGCCGACGGAAGCTCGTTCGGGAGATGTGCCGCGTCGGGCGCCTGGATGAGATACTTCTCTCCCGGCAGGATAGCGCTGGCCTGAATCTCTTTCGATTCCTTCTGCCTGTCGCTGATGACGAAGCATATTTGCTTGACCCGCCCGCCGCGGGTGTTGCTCCTGGCGGGCTTTGGCATGTGGACCCCGAAGCGGCCCACGCAGTCGGCGATGTCTTTGAGCGCCGGAACGAGGACGTCGCGCTGGAAATGCCGGAAATTCCATGACTTGTAGGGGTAGCCGAGTTCGTCGGCCAGTTCCTGCGGATCGATGACCCAAGGCTTTCGCATCTTCTTGTGCTGTCCCGCGCGCTTCGCGAGGCGCTGGTACAGCCGAGGCGCATAGCGGCACCTGAATTTCGCGAAAACGTTGATGTCGAGCAGCGCGTAGGACGTCGACTCCAGCACCATCTTACGGACGGCCGGCGGGATCGAATAGGTGAGAATGGCGGTGCCGGACCGCAGTTCCTCCGTCACGTCGTAGTCGGCCAAGGAGAACTTGCCGCGCGAGCGTTTGCCGTCTCCAGTGAGGCAGTAGCTGGATTCGATGACCCGGTCGACGTGGTCAACTTCCAGGTATCGCATGATGTCGGAGACGCCTAGAACGTGCTGTTCCTTTTCGATGCCGCCGTCCCTGGCGCTCGACAGCATCATCTCGTAGACGGCCTGGTCGCGCGCTGTCAGCTCGTCCTTTCCGACGATGCGCATGGATTCGATGAGCTCGACGGGTTTCTTGTGCTGCGGCGACTGGCGGACTTTCTCGTCCTTCTCCGTCAGCGCTGAGTCCAGATGGTATGCCTGGATGCCCTTGATGTCAGCCCCGAGCAAAGGCTTCTTCCGCTTCGAAACGTAGGTGACGATCCTGCCGTCTGTCGTAGTCTGCACCGCCATTTCCGCCTCCCCTTAAGCTGCTCCTGTAGACAGGGTCATGGGCCCGCTTGCAGGCGTCAATTGTCATTGTGCAGAAAAATGCATCGGCTCCACAGAGACAGCCGACATTAGACCACATAAAGGCGTGCCATTCTGTCACTTGAACGGAAGATTATCCAGCGATACCAGATGGTTAGGTCTTGTGTCTGGAATCTTCCCGCCTTCACATCAGAGAACCAGCCTTTATGTGGAACAATGTCTCACTTCCCCACCAAAAGCTGTTGACCGTCGTAGACAAAACCGACAAGCTTCCACATGAACGATTCAGATTTTCCTTTGTTTTCAATGGCTTGGTCCGGATTTTCCGGGGGATACTCTATAAACTTTCTTATACGGAGAGTCCGTTACGCCGGAGGCCATTGCGGATTCGGCCGGCCGGACGGCATATGAGGACTCGGATGCTACGCGTATCGGCTCCAGGCCATACCTGAATCCGGCTCCCGGAGGGACATGGTCAACGGGTGCCTCCGGCCCGAAAAAGAAAGAGCCGTGCCGCTTCGCGGTTCTGTTCGTTCAGGTCAGAGCAGGAGGGAGGGGCAGTGCCAAGTCCTGCAACCGCCGCCTCGGTTTCGAATCCTACGGTGGCCGGGTTCCCGAAACCTTTGGCCGTAGGCTTCGAGGCTCCGCATCAGGTGTCGACCGGCTCCGCCTGAGGTTTCGTGTCAACAGGGGCCGCAAGGCTACCTTGCGCAGCCTCGCCGGGCGCGGAAATGTTCTCGCGTTTGACCGTCAAATCATGGGTCACTTGCATAGCCGCTGGCGATTAAACACGCGCGGCCGGACGAGATGGCGCTTAAATGCTGGCCGGAGGTCCGTGCGTGTCCCCTATCAAGAATCTGAGCGAAAATCCCGAGCGGATTGGGTCGAGCTTCGAAGCGTTGCACGAAGTTCCTTGCGGCAGCTGAGAGCTCGGCGCGGCCGCTTCCATAGTTCCTAATTAACGCATGAACTTGCGCTGGGGTAACACCATGTTGCCGCGCAAAATACCTGACTACGTAGGCCTCGCTGCCAGAGATTCGATCCCGTCGCGGGAATAAAGCTTTGCTCCGTCGCCAGCCATCCGTATTTCTCCTATGGTATAGCCAAACCCACATCAATCAACGCAAGAACTGGAATCCGGTTGCCGGCTAAATGGGCGCCTAGCGATTTCTCTTTCTCTCGGTGCCACTAAGAACATGATGATTTTCACGTTAGTTCTCGTGCTCGCCGCCTCGGCGGCGAGCATTTCCATGCGTTTGTCAGCACGATCTGACTTACTCGGAGTCGAGAACCTGCACAATTTCGTGGGTCTCTGGGTCGACAAGGACAGTTCTGCCGTCGATGACAGTATAACGGTATTTCACATTTGGAACCTCGCGAAGCTCAACCGTGTCCGGCAGACGCGATCCCAAATTCAGCTCCACTCCTGGCAGCTTGATCGAAGCAAGAGGGTTCTTGTGCACATACTCGCGAATGATCGTTTGTTCCTCGGGTTTAACGATCGTCGTGCTGTGGGTCACAACGGTTTCGTCGGCAGGCTTGACGACGACCGAATCTGCTGATGCCGCCCCGATGCCGGCTGTGAACAGCAATGCGACGGTGACTGTCATAAGACGCGGTTTCATCTCCGATCTCCTTTTCAACATTGTGGGGAGCGCATGTTTGCGCCAACATAAAACTATCAAGCAGGACACTCGTTCCGTTTTCTCTGGTCGCAAACGTTAGCCATGGCGCAAACGCAACTCGCGCTTTCAGACGGAATCGGAAGTGAAGAGGCATGCCCAAGATGGCAACCCAGCCGAAGCGTTGGCAAAAGAGCCGAAGGCCTGCTATTCTTGGCTCATCCCTTTCAGATTCGCATCTTCGTCCGCGCTCAATCCGGGGACACTTTCAAAATCGGCCGGTCGCCACGGACGATGCAGCCCAGGCTCGGCCTCATTGTCCGATTAACGTCAAGCCAAATAGTATGGCTAGCCATAAGCCTGCCGCCGCCACGGCGAGACGCGGCAAGACACCCTCCCCGGTCAATTGCATGAACCGAATAGCGATGATCGCGGCCTTGGCAGCGGCGATCACCAGGTTGAAAGTGGAATTCAAACCACCAAGGTCGAGAAATGACGAGCCGACAGTCAGACCCAGCAGGGTCAGGAGTCCGAGATAGGTGATGGTGAGTTTGCGAATGTCGCTCATCGGTTGATCAGGTACAGAACAGGGAACAGGAAGACCCAGACGATGTCGACGAAATGCCAGTAGAGGCCGATCGCCCGTACGCGGCGAAGCCGGCTGGACTGCGTCGCGCGCGGCCAAAGCACCAGCATGCCCGCGATGACGACGATGCCGCAGATGAGATGCAGTGCGTGCAGCGACGTCATCGCGAAATAGAGGCAGAAAAAGAACTCGGCATGCGTGGGGTCGGGTCCATCATAGGTGAACGGCGCGCCAAGCACCGGAGCGACGCCCTCGCGGAATTCCATCGCGTATTCCGCTGCCTTGATGCCGAGGAAAACCAGGCCCAGCAGCGCCGTCGCAGCGAGCGACCAGGTTGATGCGCGCCAGCGGCCGCTCCTGGCGAAGAGATGGGCGAGCGCCATGGCGAAACTGGACGAGATCAGCACGGCGGTGTTCAGTGTGCCGAGTGGCAGTGACAGGTGTTGTGATGCGGCGGCGAAAGCAGGTCCATAGCTGATCCTAGCGATCAGGAACACCAGCAGGATCGCCCCGAACAGCATCGCTTCCGAACCGATGAAGATCCACATGGCAAACGTATCGGCGGCCTGTTCGCGGGCTGGCGTATCGAAGGCGACGCTTTCGGTCGACGCGCCCATCAGGCTTCGTCCTTGTGCGGACTGAACTTCTCGTGTTGCAGCCCCTTCATGTCGTAGTCGTAAGCAGGCCGGCTGACCTTCGGCATGACGTCGAAATTGTGGGACGGCGGCGGTGAAGCGGTCTGCCATTCCAGTCCCGTTGCGCGCCACGGATTGGCGGGCGCGCGCGCGCCGCGAAACAACGACCAGCCGAGATAGAACAGCGGCATCAGGTAACCCACCGCCAGCACGACGGCGCCGGCCGAAGACAATATGTGCCAGAACTGAAACTCGGGCGGATAGGTGTGATAGCGCCTCGGCATGCCGAGGAAGCCAAGCACGAATTGCGGAAAGAAGGTGAGGTTGAAGCCGAGGAACGTGACCGTCGCGGCGATGCGGCCCCAGGTTTCGGAATACAGGCGTCCGGTCATCTTCGGCCACCAGAAATGCAACCCCGCCATGTAGGCCGTCACCATGCCGCCGACCATGATGTAATGGAAATGCGCGACGACGAAGTAGGTGTCGTGGACGTGGACGTCGATGGCAAGGGCCGCCAGGAACAGGCCCGCCAGCCCGCCGAAGGTGAACAGCGCCAGGAAGAACAGCGCGTAGAGCATCGGCGTCTCGAAGGAGATCTCGCCCTTGCGCAGTGTCAGGCTCCAGTTGAACACTTTGATCGCCGAGGGAATGGCGACGCAGAACGACAGGAACGAGAACAAGACGCCGGCATAGGCCGACTGGCCGGAGACGAACATGTGGTGGCCCCACACCAGGAAGCCGAACACGGCGATTGCCATCGAGGACAGCGCGACGGCCTTGTAGCCGAACAGCGGGCGGCGGCTGAAGCAGGGCAACACTTCCGAGACCACCCCCATGCCAGGCAGGATCATGATGTAGACGGCTGGGTGCGAGTAGAACCAGAACAGGTGCTGGAACAGCAGCGGATCGCCACCAAGTGCGGGGTTGAAGATGCCGATGCCGAACACCCGTTCGAGTACGATCAGGATCAGCGAGGCGGCGAGCACCGGCGTTGCCAGCACCATGACAAGAGCGGTCGCGTACATCGTCCAGACGAAGATCGGCAGCCGGAACCAGGTCAGGCCCGGCGCGCGCAGTGTGTGAATGGTGACGATGAAATTGATGCCGGTCATGATCGTCGAAAACCCGACGATGAAAACGCCAAGGGCTGCCATCGATACGAAGCCGTTGGCGTAGAGCGTGGAGAGCGGTGTGTAGAAGGTCCAGCCGGTATCGACGCCGCCGAAGACCACCGAAGCCAGGGCAAACAAGCTGCCCAACATGAAGACATACCAGCTCGCCAGATTGAGGCGCGGAAAGGCCAGATCGCGCGCACCGATCATCAGCGGCAAAAGGAAATTGCCGAGCGTGGCGGGAATGGATGGCACGAGGAAGAACCAGACCATGATGATGCCGTGCAGCGAAAACAGCCGGTTGTAGGTATCGTCGGAGACGAGATCGCCGGCCGGCGTCGCAAGCTCTATGCGGATCAGAACGGCAAATGCGCCGCCGAGGAAGAAGAAGGCGGTGAGTGAGACCAGGTAGAGCCAGGCGACGCGCTTGTGGTCGGTGGTCAGCAGCCATGCAGAGGGGCCGGCGCCCTCCCCCAGATAGCTCGATGGCCTCAGGGCCTCGGTGCTCATGGCGTCGCCTCACTCTTTGTCGCCGCCTGCGGCGAAAGGGACTTGAGGTAGGCGAGCAGCATCTGCATCTCCCCCTCATCGACGAGACCATCGAAGCTCGGCATTACCGGCTCGTAGCCGGCGGCGATTTCCTTTTTCGGATTGAGGATGGAATCGCGGAGGTAGCGGTCGTCGGCAATGACCGTCTCCTGATTGTCCAATGCCACCGGCCGCCCGAAGATGCCGGCTAGATTCGGTGCCCTCACCTTGCTCGACTGTTCGTGGCAGCCCGAGCAGCCAAGCGCGCGAAACAACTTTTCTCCGTCGGCGGCAAGCGTGTCGCCCTGCCCCTGGTTGCCGAGCCAGGCTGCGTAGGCTTCCGGCGGCATCACCGTGACCCAGCCACCCATTTCCGAATGCTGGGTGCCGCAGTATTGCGCGCAGAACAGATGATAGCGCCCCGGCTCGTCGGCGATGAACCACACATGCGTGGTACGCCCTGGCACGGCATCCTGCTTGACCCGGAAGGCGGGCACGAAGAACGAGTGGATGACGTCCTGCGAGGCCAGCGACACGATCACCGCCTTGCCCACCGGTACATGCAATTCGTTGATTTCCCGCTGGCCGCCAGGATGGCGGAATTCCCACATCCACTGTTTGCCAAGGGCGGCGATTTCGAGCGCATCGATCGGCGGATGCTCGCGGTGCAGGAACAGCACAGCGCCCCAACCAAAGATGACGAAGGCGATCAGCAGGCTTGCAACGGTCCAAGCCACTTCCAAAGGCAAACTGCGTGTCCGCTCACCAGTACGGTTGGCCTTGGAGCCGGCTCGGTATTTGATGGCATAGAAAACCACCAGGCTGGTCAGGAAGACACCCAATGCAAAGGTGAAGGCGAGCAAGGTATAGAAAAGCGTATCGACGCCGGCGGCGATCGACGAGGCTTCGGGTGGCGTGAAGGGGATGCCGAAGCTCAAATCCGCCTCCGCCGTGTCAGCATGAAGAGGCCGGCGCCGAGAGCCAGCAGCGTCACGACGCCTGCCATCTTCACCGTCGCCTCTATCACTGTCGTGTATTGCCCTTTCGAAGCATCGAACCCGGCACAAAGCAGGAAGACATGGTCGGCGATCGACCCGAGTCGCCCGGCCGACGCTTCGACCAGAGCAAGCTTGAGATCGCGTGGCTCGAAGCTCAGCGCCGGCAGCACCTGCGCGATCCGTCCCTGCGGCGTCAGTGCGATGACCGCGATCGGATGGACATATTGGGCGATCCGATCACGCCGGTCGAAGGTAATGCCCGCTTCGGCCGCGAGCGCGGCGCCGGCATTGTCGGCACTGGTCAGGAACCGCCACGCCGCCAGCCCCTCCTCGCCAGCGGACGGCGCGACTTCGGCTCGTGCCGTGACCGCGTCCTGAGTGGTTTCGGACGGATCAATCGAGACGAAAAGCGCCCGGTAGGTTGCGGGATCGAGGCCCGTCTTGCTCAGGTCCGAGGCAACCGCTTGTTGGGTGACGCCGCACAGATTGGGGCATTTGTCGTAACCGAAGATGACCAGCGCCGGTCGGCCGCCGAGAATTTCGGACAGTTGGCCCTCTCGGCCCGACGCATCGCGAAAGACCTTGTCGAGACCGAGCTGCGCGCCGATATGCGGATCGAAGGATGGGCGCTCTACCGCTCTGGCCGCGTTTGAAGCGAGCAGCACAGCCAGGACCAGGAGCGAGCGTATCATGGCCGCACCGCAGGGGCCGGCGCGACAAGGTCTTGCGGTTTCGCCGCGCCATTGGCCGGATCAGCAACCGTGTCGCATTTGCGGGCTTGGGGCGTCCTCGGCACCTGCTGTTCGAGCAAAGCACAATCCTGACCTGCCGAAACGACTTGCCTTGTCCAATCCGGCAGTCCTTGAACGGCGATCAATTTCATCGCATCTTCAATCGGGATGCGCGCGATGCCGGCCTTGCGGTCGACCCAACCAAGTTTGCCGAGGTCCGCGTCCTCCTGCATGCGGAACGCAGCAAGGTCGGTTGCCGGCTCCCGTTGCAACATTGGATTAGTTTCACTGTTGTGCGCCCCGGCATCCGTCAGTGGCCAGTATGGCGTCGTGTTGAAAATCAGCTTCAGCGCTATCGCCGCCAGCGCCAGGAAGACGAGCAGGCCGGCGCCGAAGAGCAGCAGCGCTCGTGGCCGCACATCGCGCGTTTCGGGATGCAAGGCCTTAGCCACGGACCTGCCTCCCGCGCCAC
>JAEKLU010000356.1 GCA_019509685.1 Mesorhizobium sp.
GGTCGTAGAGATCGATGATGTCCTGGTTCATCAGACGGATGCAGCCCGACGACATCGCCTTGCCGATCGAGAACCATTCCGGGCTGCCGTGCAGCCGGTAGCCCATGTCGCCGCCCTTGTTGAAGAGATACATGGCGCGCGCGCCGAGCGGGTTCTTCAGGCCCGGCTCCATGCCGCTGGCGAATTTGGCGAGCTCGGGCTGGCGCTTGATCATCTGCGAAGGCGGCGTCCAGGTCGGCCATTCGCGCTTCAGCGCGATATGGGCGGTGCCGTGCCACTCGAAACCCTCACGGCCGACGCCGATGCCGTAGCGCATCGCCATGCCGTCGTCCTCGATGAAGTAGAGGAACTTGTTCTGCGTATCGACGATGATGGTGCCCGGCTTCTCCGAAGAGTCGTAGCGGACTTCCTGGCGATGATACTTGGCGGGAACCTTCTCGATCGGGATGCGCGGCAGCTGATAGCCGGCATCCGTCATCGCGCCATAGTTGTTGGTGAACAACTGACCACCAACCGTGCTGCAGCCGCTGATCGCGGTCGACAGCGCAAGGGCGGCGAAAACTGCAAACGACTTCAAGCGCATGAATAGGTCCGATGCCCCGCCTCGATGTCAGCGGCACGAGTCGGCCGCTTTGTTACCATCATTCATGCTGGCATTTCTTTTGCTTGCCAAGCGGGCACTGCCTATATGGATAGGCTTACGTGCCGGTAAGTGCCGTGCTGCGGCATTTCGGCAACAGCTGTCACAGGATTGTGAAGCAAAATCAACGAGCCTCTGTGAAGGGCCGCACAGAAACATAGGAGAGCGCCATGAATGTCGGTGATGCAGCCGAGCGTTCCGGCCTGCCGGCCAAGACCATCCGCTACTATGAAGAAATCGGCCTGATCCGCCCGGCGCGCGCCGAAAACGGCTATCGCGATTATTCCGGCGACGACATCCATCGGCTGGCCTTCCTGCGCCGCGCGCGCAATCTCGGCTTCTCAATCGACGATTGCAGGCAACTGATGGCGCTCTACCAGGACCGCGCCCGCGCCAGCCACGACGTGCGCGAGATCGCCGCCGCCCATGTCAGGGCGATCGAGGAGAAGGTGCGCGAATTGCAGTCGATGCGCTCGACGCTGCAGACGCTGATCCACGCGTGTCATGGCGACGAGCGGCCGGATTGTCCGATCTTGGATGACATGGCGGGAGCGGCAGACGGCGACAGCAAGGCGGTGCACGCGTAGTCGACCGGTAAGCGCTCGCACGCCATCAGGTATCGACCAAGTTGGACTAGCTGCTGATGAATTGGGCATAGAGGCAGCAAGGTCTGAGGGCGGGACGGTGACGCATCGGTCTGCAAAACCGACGTAATGGGTTCAATTCCCATTCAGACCTCCAGCTTACGGTTTGATTTTACCGGGTTCAAACCGTGAACAAAATCTGTCATGGTGCCTCCCATGCCCATCGTTTCCCCGATTCCCTTCAATCCCCTGATCGACGGCCGCCAGTCCGAGCGCGCCATGCTGGTACGGCGCGGCGTGCAGCGTTTGCTCATGGAAATGGGCGCGCATGTGCTGCCGGAGCTGTCGCTGGCCACCGGGCGCCGCGCCGATCTCGTGGCGCTGACCCGGCAGGGCGATATCTGGATCATCGAGATCAAATCCTCGATCGAGGATTTTCGGGTCGACCGCAAATGGCCGGACTACCGTCTCCATTCCGACCGCTTCTTCTTCGCCACTCATCCCGGCGTTCCAGCCGATATCTTCCCTGAGGAATGCGGCTTCATCCTCTCCGACGGCTATGGCGCGGAAATCCTGCGCGATGCGCCGGAGCACCGCATGGCGGCGGCGACGCGTAAGGCGCTGATGCTTCGGATCGCCCGCGCCGGCGCGGCGCGGCTCCTGGCGGCGGAGCTTGCCGGCGTGGCGGTGCCGGCGCTGGATGGCGAGAGCGAGTAGCTTTCATTGCCAATATCCACGTGCCGGCCGACGCCCGGCATCAGGCGGCCTGAGCCAACCCTGCCAGAGGCCAACGAGAACGGGGGC
>JAEKLU010000115.1 GCA_019509685.1 Mesorhizobium sp.
CCCCTATATCGATCTTCTGCCGCCGCAAGGCGTGAAGCTGACGCCACGCCACTATGCCTATCTCAAGATTTCCGAGGGCTGCAACAACCGCTGCACCTTCTGCATCATTCCCGCACTGCGTGGCGACCTCGTCTCGAGGCCGGCGGCGGACGTGCTGCGCGAAGCCGAAAAGCTTGCCAAGGCCGGCGTCAAGGAACTCCTGGTCATCTCGCAGGACACCAGCGCCTACGGCATCGACATCAAGTACCAGACCTCGAAGTTCGGCGACCGCGAGGTACGAGCGAAGTTCCTCGACCTCTCCGAGGAGTTGGGCAAGCTCGGCATCTGGGTGCGCATGCATTACGTCTACCCCTATCCGCATGTCGCCGACGTCATCCCGTTGATGGCCGACGGCAAAATCCTCCCCTATCTCGATATCCCGTTCCAGCATGCTTCGCCGCAGGTGCTGAAGAACATGCGCCGCCCCGCCCATGGCGAAAAGACGCTCGAACGCATCCGCGGCTGGCGCGACGTGTGCCCGGATCTCGCTATACGCTCGACCTTTATCGTCGGCTTTCCGGGTGAGACCGAAGACGACTTCCAGATGCTGCTCGACTGGCTGGACGAAGCCAAGATCGACCGTGCCGGCTGCTTCAAATACGAGCCGGTTAGGGGCGCCCGCTCCAACGACCTTGGTCTCGAACAGGTCTCTCAGGAGGTCAAGGAGGCGCGCTGGCACCGCTTCATGCAGCGCCAGCAGAAGATTTCGGCAACGCAGCTCGCCAAAAAGGTCGGCAAGCGCCTGCCGGTGCTGATCGATGAAGCGCATGGCACCTCGGCCAAGGGCCGCACCAAATATGACGCGCCGGAGATCGACGGTTCGGTGCACATCCAGTCGCGCCGCCCGCTGCGCCAAGGCGAGATCGTCACCGTCAAGATCGACCGCGCGGACGCTTACGATCTATACGGCTCCGCCGTCTGAGTTACCCCCCGGACGCGACTACGAACTGACGAAACAGAAAGAGGCTGATCAAGGTATGGTATGCGAGAAATCCGCCTCGTTATGGTCTCGCGGCTTGATACTGGCCGGGATGGTGACGGCGGCTTTGGTGACTGCCATGCCGGTTCCCGTCTTTGCAAAGGATGCTCTATACCCTCAAGGACTTTCCGACGCTGATCGAGCCGACAACCATCCAACAGACGCTGAATTGGAAAAGTGCCCTGGCATTGTGGACCTATATCAGGGGGTTCGAATGAATGGGACTCCTCTTCCCGGCAAAGTATCGATTGAGCAACTGCAGAAAGACGCTTCAGAGTGTGTCTACATACTCAACGAGAACTACGGGACCGACTGGACGGTTGACGAGACTGGCGTCCAAAAGGACGACTGAGCTCCACGCTTTTTTGAGTTTGTTTGCAGAATACATTCCCTGAAAAAGGGCGCCAACGGCGCCCTTTTTGCTGATTATCGTTGGCTTTGACCGTATCTCGTCAGAGCTTCACCGCCTCGATTGCGGCCAGGGAACGGTCGATCGCCTGATTGAGGGTGGCATCAAGGCTCTTGCCCGCTGACTTGGCTGCGATAACCGACAGCCGTGAGGCAAATCCCAGATGGTAGTCCACAAACCACTCGGGGTGCGGCTCGGGCTCCGGAAACGGCCACCACCACGGGGGAAACTTCGGTATCTTCGGTCGCGTCGGGCACCAATCGTCGAGGTCATCGGACACCGCCTTCATATCGAGCCCGCCGCGCTGCGCCGCCCACGCGGAGCGGACGAACTCGTCAGCGACCGCGGCGCCCAGTTCATGCGGCGGCAGCGGCTGAGGATTGAGCGCGACTTGCGCAAGCCGGCCTTGTGGGCCGCGCGGGATGACATCATAGATTGCAGGAATGCGTTTCCCGATGATGGCCAAAAGCTTTTTATTCAATTGCATTAGACCTCCTTCTGCGAGCGCTATCGCGCCAGCTGGTTTCGTCTGAACTGCATGATCAGCATGAAAGTAGAGGTCGTTAATGTATGTGAACATTGTCACGGAAACCGTCGAAATATTACATCGACACCGTCAAAACGCGGATTGAAAAAGAACACCAGAGAAATTGATCTTAAATACTTGGCACACAACGCCGTCGAACGATCTTTAGCCGACTGGCAAAAAAGCTTCCCGCCTAGGGGAAAGCCCTACCAACCGACCTTACAAACGAATGAGGGCGCCACAAGGCGCCCTCTCCGGTTCGAAACTTTGGCGCCGCCTATTGCGGCAGCTTGTCGTCGATGCCTTTGACATAGAAATTCATGCCGAGCAGCGTGCCGTCGTCGGCGACTTCGCCGTCCTTCAGCCAGGCCGAGCCGTCCTGCTTGGAGACGGGGCCGGTGAAGGGGTTCCAGCCGCCGGCGATCTTTTTCTCGGTCGCCTCGGCCATCGCCTTCACGTCGTCTGGCATGTTGGTGTAGGGCGCGAGCTTGACGGCGCCGTCCTTGATGCCCAGCCAGACATTGTCCGGCTTCCAGCTGCCGTCCAGCGCCGCCTGCACGCGGCTGATGTAGTACGGGCCCCACTCGTCGGTGAGCGAGGTCAGCTGTGCATTCGGCGCGAACTTGATCATGTCCGACGACTGGCCGAAGCCGTGCAGCTTGCGCTCCTCGGCGACTTGCAGGGCGGCGGTGGAATCGGTGTGCTGGACGATGATGTCGGCGCCCTGGTCGAACAGCGCCTTGGCGGCGTCGGCTTCCTTGCCCGGATCGAACCAGGAGTTGACCCACACGATCTTGACCTTGAAGTCGGGATTCACCGACTGCGCGCCGAGGATGAAGGAGTTGATGCCCATCACCACTTCCGGGATCGGGAAGGAGACGATGTAGCCGGCAAGGCCCTTCTTCGATTCCTTGGCCGCGATCTGGCCGAGCACGTAGCGGCCTTCATAGAAGCGCGCATTGTAGATGCCGAGGTTGTCGCCGGTCTTGAAGCCGGTGGCGTGCTCGAACATCACCTTGGGGAATTTCTTGGCGACCTTCACCTCGGCATCCATGAAGCCGAAGGAGGTGCCGAAGATGATCTTGCAGTGCTCGCGCGCCAGACGCTCGAAGGCGCGGTCGGCGTCAGGGCCTTCCGAGACGTTTTCGAGATAGGCGGTCTCGACCTTGTCGCCGAGCGCCTTCTCGACTTCGAGCCGGCCTTGGTCGTGCTGGTAGGAGTAGCCGAAGTCGCCGATCGGACCCGTATAGACCCAGCACGCCTTGAGCTTGTCGGCCGCCTGGGCGGTTGCCGCCAGCGACAAGGCCGCCGCCGTGGTCATCAACGCAATAAGCAGTCTTTTCATTGTGTTACCTCTCTGAGTTTAAGCCTTGGAGCTTCCCGTCTTTTTGTTGTTGTCAACGATCCGGAACGAATGGCTGCCCCAAGGAAGCCGGCGTGTTCATCATCGTCAGACGCTTGTTGCGCGAGATTAGAACGAGAACCACGACGGTTGCCAGATAGGGAAGCGAAGAAAGAAACTGCGACGGCACCGGAATCCCAAAAGCCTGTGCATGAAGCTGGCCGATCCAGACCGCGCCGAAGATATAAGCGCCGGCCAGCACCCGCCACGGACGCCAGGACGCGAACACGACCAGCGCCAGGGCGATCCAGCCACGGCCCGCGCTCATGTTCTCGACCCATTGCGGCGTATAGACCAGCGACAGGTGGCCGCCGGCAAGACCGGCGCAGGCGCCGCCGAAGATCACCGAGAGGTAGCGGTAGCGGATCACCTTGATGCCCAGCGCATGCGCCGAGGCATGGCTGTCGCCGATCGAGCGCAACGTCAGGCCCATGCGCGTCTTGAACAGGAACCACATCACCGCGGCCGTCAGCGCGATCGAGATGTAGAAGACCGGGTCCTGGCCGAAGATCAGCCTGCCGATCACGGGGATGTCGGTGAGCACCGGAATGTAGAGATTTGGCAGTCTTTCGCCGGGCTGGCCGACGAAGCTCGTTCCCATCATGCCGGACAGGCCGAGCCCGAGAAGCGTCAGCGACAGGCCGGTCGCCACCTGATTGGTGGCCAAGGACAGCGTCATGACGGCAAAGAGCAGCGAAAACAGCGCGCCGACGATGATCGCCGCGATGAGGCCGATCCAGGGCGATCCGGTAAGGTAGCCGGCGCCGAAACCACCGACCGCGCCCATGATCATCATGCCCTCGACACCGAGGTTGAGCACGCCGGAGCGCTCCACCACCAGTTCGCCGATCGCCGCGATCAGCAGCGGCGTGGCCGCGGTCGCGATGGTCAGAAGAATGTTGACGGCGATGTCCATCAGCGGGCCTCCTCGAGCTTGGGCGCTGCTTCGAGTTTGGTCGCGCCATTCGGCTTCGTCAGCGCCATGCCGATCACGCGAATGCGGTAGTGGATGAGCGTGTCGCAGCCGAGCACGAAGAACAAAAGCATGCCCTGGAAGACGCGAGCCACCTTGTCGGAGATGCCGAGCGCGCTCTGCACCGCCTCGCCGCCAAGATAGGTCAGCGCCAGCACCAGTCCCGCCGCGATGATGCCGAGCGGATTGAGTCGGCCGAGGAAGGCGACGATGATGGCGGTGAAGCCATAGCCGGGCGAGATCACCGGCTGCAGCTGGCCGATGGCGCCGGAGACTTCGGAAATGCCCGCCAGTCCCGCCAGCGCGCCGGACAACAGGAAGCTGAAGAAGACCATGTAGTTGAAGCCGAAGCCGGCAAAACGCCCTGCCCTTGGGCTGGAACCGAGCACGCGCACCTCGAACCCTTTGAGCATGCGGCTCATCATCAGCCAGACCAGCACGGCGGCCACCAATGCAAAGACGAAGCCCCAGTTGGCGCGGCCGGCGTCAGGCATCAGCTCCGGCAACACGGCCCAGTCGCCGAACTGGATGGTCTGCGGGAAACCATGACTCTGCGGATCGCGCCAGGGTCCGCGCACCATCCAGTCGAGGAAGAGTTGGGCGACGTAGACCAGCATCAGGCTGGTCAGGATTTCGTTGGTGTTGAAGCGCGTCTTGAGCAGCGCGGGGATGGACGCGTAGAACGCGCCGCCGGCCATGCCGAGCAACAGCATCAACGGCAGCACCAGCGGCCCCTCGAACCCAGGGAACAGCACCGGAATGATCGACCCGAAGATGGCGCCGAAGATGAACTGGCCCTCGGCGCCGATGTTCCAGATGTTGGCCTTGTAACAGACCGACAGGCCGACAGCGATCAGGATCAGCGGTGCGGCCTTGATCGCCAGCTCGTGCAATTGCCAGACCTGGCTGATCGGCTCGACGAAGTAGATTTCGAACGCATTGAGCGGATTGACACCGAGCAATGCGAACATGATGGCGCCTGCGATGATCGTCAGCGCGAAGGCGATGAAGGGCGACAGCACCGAAAACAGTGCCGAGCGCTGCGGGCGTTTGACCAGTTCGATACGCATCATGCCACCTCCAGGCCGTGTTCGGCGTGGCCAGGTTCGGCGCCACCCATCAACAGGCCGATTTTCTCGAAGGTTGCCTCGGCGATCGGCAGCGGCGTCGACAATTCTCCATTGTGCATGACCGCGACCGCGTCCGACAGCTCGAACAGTTCGTCGAGGTCCTGGCTGATGACCAGCACCGCCGAACCGCTGCGCGCAAGCTCGATCAGCGCCTGGCGGATATGCGCCGCGGCACCCGCGTCGACACCCCAAGTCGGCTGGTTGACGACCAGCACGCTCGGTCTGCGGTCGAGCTCGCGGCCGACAATGAATTTCTGCAGATTGCCGCCCGACAGCGCTGCCGCTTCCGGATCGGGCGCGCTCTTGCGCACGTCCATCGCCGTGATGATGCGCTGGGAGGCGGCGTAGACGGCTGCGGACTTGACCATGCCGCCGGAGCCGACAAAGGCCTTGCCGTCGGTCGCGTGGCGCGACAGGAGCAGGTTCTCCGAAAGCTTCATGCGCGGCGCGGCACCGTGGCCGAGGCGTTCCTCCGGCACGAAGGCGGCGCCCATCAGCCGCCGTCCGGTGATCGACAGCGCCCCGGCGTCCTTGCCGCGGATGCGGATCGAGCCGGCGTCCTGCTGCAGGACCTCGCCCGAAACGGATTCGAAGAATTCACCCTGGCCGTTGCCGGCGACACCGGCAATACCGATCACCTCGCCGGCGCGAACGCTGAGATTGATATTCTTCAGGGGAACGGCAAACGGCGTCGCCGGCTTGCGGCTGAGCGCACGGATCTCGAGCAGCGCCGGCGCGGTCTCGATGCCTTCGGCCGGCGCGCGCACCACGGCCTTCACCTCGGTGCCGACCATCATGCGGGCGAGCGAGGCGGCCGTCTCCTGGCGCGGATTGCAATGGCCGACCACCTTGCCGTGGCGAAGCACGGTGGCGCGGTCGCAGATGCGTTTGACCTCTTCCAGCCGGTGCGAAATGTAGAGGATCGACTTGCCTTCCGAGCGCAGCCTTTCCAGTGTCTCGAACAGCTTGTCGGCTTCCTGCGGCGTCAGCACCGAGGTCGGTTCGTCGAGGATGATGAGCTGCGGCGTTTGCAGCAGGCAGCGGATGATCTCGATACGCTGGCGCTCGCCGACCGAAAGGTCGCCGACCAGCGAGTCCGGGTCGAGCGGCAGGCCGTAGCTGAAGGAAAGCGCCCTCGCCTTCGCCGCGATCGTGCCGATCGGCGAGCCGTCATTGAGCGACAGGGCGATGTTTTCGGCCGCCGTCAGCGCCTCGAACAACGAGAAATGCTGGAACACCATGCCGATGCCGAGCTTCTTGGCCACGCCCGGGCTGGTGATCTTGACGAGCTGGCCGTCCCAATAGATCTCGCCCGAGTTCGGCTCGAGCGAGCCGAACAGCATTTTGACCAGCGTCGACTTGCCGGCGCCATTTTCGCCGAGCAGCGCGTGGATCTCGCCTCTTGCTATATTGAGATCGATATGATCGCACGCTGTCAGCGTGCCGAAAATCTTCGTTAGGCCGCGGACCTCAAGCAGGTTCGCGCCATCGTGACTGTTATTCACAGTGCCTCCCATCCAGTTTCCCGGACATGTTCTGTGTTCCCGCTAGCATGGTATGCGCGGCCGGCTCCCGTCGGAAAGCAGCACCCGACTTGAAAGAGCTTCAAG
>JAEKLU010000365.1 GCA_019509685.1 Mesorhizobium sp.
CAACCGCCAGACCATGCGCGGCTACGGAGCCTGACGATGATCCGCAAAAAAGACCGTCGCCTGCGTGTCGGTGTTCTGGGCTGCGGCCCGATCGCACAGTTCGCGCATCTGGAATCCTGCGTGAAGGCGGCCAATGCCGACCTCTACGCGATCTGCGATGCCGCGCCCGATCTGCTGGCGCGCATGGGCGCGACCTATGAGCCGCAAAAAATGTATGGCGACTATGACCAGATGCTGGCCGACCCCGCGCTCGAGGCGGTGATCGTCGCTACGTCCGATGCCTATCACGTGCCGATGTCGATCAAGGCGCTGGAAGCCGGCAAGCATGTGCTGTGCGAAAAGCCGATCGGCGTCTCGGTCGAGGAAGGCGAGAAGCTGGCCGAGGCCGTCAAGCGCTCCGGCAAGGTGCTGCAGGTCGGGCATATGAAGCGCTTCGATCCGGCGTTGGAAGCGGCGCGCGATTTCGTCCGCGACGAGATGGGCGAGATCCTGGCGCTGAAGGCCTGGTATTGCGATTCCACGCACCGCTACACCAACACCGACGCCGTGCAGCCATTGCCGGTCACCAGCAAGCTGGCAAGGAAGCCGACGGGCAATCCGAAAGCGGATTTGCGGCAATATTTCATGCTGGCGCATGGCTCGCATCTGGTCGACACGGCGCGCTTTCTGTGCGGCGAGGTCACCGCCGTCCGTGCCCGCCTCCATGAAAAATTCGGCGCCTATTGCTGGTTTGTCGAAACCGAGTTCGCCAATGGCGCGCTCGGCCATCTCGATCTCACCGTCGCCGTGCGCATGGACTGGCACGAAGGGTTCCAGCTCTATGGCGAGAACGGCTCGGTGATCGCCAAGACCTTCAACCCCTGGTATTTCCGCGCCAGCGAGGTCGACATTTTCCACGAGAAGGATGCGACGGCGCGAAAACCGCTCGGCGCCGACGGCCACTTCTTCCGCCGCCAGTTGGAAGGCCTCGCCGACACAGTGCTCGACGGCAAGCCGCAGCGCGGCGCCACCGTCGAGGATGGACTTGCCTCGATCCGCGCCATGGTGGCGATCGCCCGTTCGGTCGAAAGCGGCGAGCGTGTCGAGCTCGCCAGCGTGACGGGAGCGGTCTGATGCAAATCGGGGTGTTCGCCAAGACTTTTCCAGGCAGCGAGCCGGCCAGTGTCTTGGCCGCTGTGCGCGCGGCCGGCTTTACGGTCACCCAGTTCAACCTTGCCTGCGCCGGCTTGCCGTCGATGCCGGATGCGGTTCCGGACGAGGCGGTCCGCGCCATCGATGCCGCAGGCAAGGCTTCCGGCGTTGGCCTCGTCGCCCTGTCCGGCACCTACAACATGGCGCATCCCGACCAAGCCGTGCGCGACGACGGGCTGCGGCGGCTTGCGGTGATCATCGAGACCGCGGCCAGGCTTTCGATCCCGCTGGTCACGCTCTGCACCGGCACGCGCAACGCCGAGGACCAGTGGGCGCACCATCCCGACAACAGCGACCCATCGGCCTGGGCCGACATGGCGCGCGAGATGGAGAAGGCGTTATTGCTCGCCGAGCGCCATGGCGTCGATCTCGGCATCGAGCCGGAGCAGGCCAACATCGTCACCTCCGCCGACGACGCGATGCGGCTGATCGGCGAGATGGGTTCGACGCGACTGCGCATCGTGCTCGACCCGGCCAACCTCTTTGAACAGGCCAACCCTGACGAAGCGCGCGCCATCGTCGCCGCGGCGGTCGAACGCACCGCGGGCCATGTTTCGCTCGCCCACGCGAAAGACCGTTTCGCCGACGGCCGCTTCACTGCCGCCGGACAAGGCGTGGTCGACTTCGCCGACTTCATCGCCCGGCTGAAAACAAGCGGCTTCGACGGACCGCTGGTCACGCATGGGCTCTCGGCCGAAGAGGCGCCAGGCGTCGCGCGTTTCCTCAAGGAGTTCGTGTGATGGCGACGCTGCTGCGCGACGGCGCCACGCTGCTGGTCAGCGATACGGGCAAAGGTCTCCCAGTCGTCTTCCAGCATGG
>JAEKLU010000352.1 GCA_019509685.1 Mesorhizobium sp.
CTCGCAGTTCGAGCGCGCGCCGCGCCACCGCGAGGTGGCGGAGGAGCTGGTACGCCTGGGCAAGGCCTATTACAGCTACGAGACACCCGCCGAGCTCGAGGCGATGCGCGAGGCGGCGCGCGCCAAGGGCCTGCCGCCGCGCTACAACGGCCAGTGGCGCGATCGTGATCCGTCCGAGGCACCGCCCGGCGTCAAGGGCGCCATCCGTGTCAAGGCGCCGACCGAGGGCGAGACCGTGGTGCACGACCGCGTGCAGGGCGAGGTGCGCTTCCCCAACAAGGATCTCGACGACTTCATCATCCTGCGCTCCGACGGCAACCCGACCTACATGCATGCCGTCGTCGTCGACGATCACGACATGGGCATCACCCACATCATCCGTGGCGATGATCACCTGACCAATGCCGCCCGCCAGACCGTGATCTACAACGCCATGGGTTGGGATGTGCCGTCGATGTCGCACATCCCGCTGATCCATGGCGCCGATGGTGCCAAGCTGTCGAAGCGGCACGGCGCGCTTGGCGTCGAAGCCTACCGCGCCATGGGCTACCTGCCGGAGGCACTGCTCAACTACCTGGCGCGCCTGGGCTGGAGCCACGGCGACGACGAGATCATGTCGATCAAGGACATGGTCTCCTGGTTCGACATAGGCGACGTCAACAAGGGCGCGGCCCGTTTCGATTTCGCCAAGCTGGAGGCGATCAACGGTGCCCATATGCGCCGCATGGCCGATGCCGAACTCTTGGACATCTTCATCGCCACCTTGCCCTATCTCGAGGGTGGCCCGGCGATGGCCGCGCGCCTCGACGACCGCAACAAGGCGCAACTGCTGGCAGCGCTTCCCGGCTTGAAGGAGCGCGCCAAGACGCTGGTCGAGCTCGTCGACGGCGCCGCTTTCCTGTTTGCCACGCGGCCGCTGCCGATCGACGACAAGGCGGCACTCCTGCTCAACGACGATGCCCGCAAGATCCTGCGCGGCGCTCACGAAGCTTTGAACGCGCTGTCGGGCGACTGGACGGCCGCGGCCGCGGAGGCCGCGATCCGCGACTACGCGCTGGCCGGTGGCCACAAGCTTGGCGCCGTGGCGCAGCCTCTGCGGGCCGCCCTGACTGGCAAAAGCACCTCGCCAGGCGTGTTCGATGTGCTTGCCGTGCTGGGGCGCGAGGAGAGCCTGGCGCGCATAGCCGATCAAATCGATTAGGAGCAAACTGGCCCAAGAAGATTGGCATTGAAAGGCGGGTTTCGCAGTGCAACATTAGGCCCTGGCCCAATCTGGCACGCACCCTCCTGAAATGCGGTGGCGAATACGCGCATTGCGGTGATTTCGACGTGTCGCTCCGCAGAAATTTGCCTTTGCCGGCATGAGGAAACGAGAAGGAGTTTGCAATGACCGAAGCTGCGACAAAACTGGAATTTGGCGGCAAGACCCAAGAGGCCACGGCAAAGCTGGAATTCGGCGGCAAGACTCATGAGTTCAAGGTGCGAAGCGGTTCCGTCGGACCCGACGTCATCGACATCGCTTCGCTCTACAGCACCACCGGTGCCTTCACTTACGATCCCGGCTTCGATCGACCAGTTGGCCGAACACGGCGATTTCCTCGAAGTCTGCTATCTCCTGCTCTACGGCGAACTGCCGACCAAGGCGCAGAAGGACGATTTCGATTACCGCGTGACGCGCCACACCATGGTGCATGAGCAGATGTCGCGCTTCTTCACCGGCTTTCGCCGTGACGCGCACCCGATGGCGGTGATGTGCGGCGTGGTCGGCGCGCTGTCGGCCTTCTATCACGATTCCACCGACATCTCCGACCCGTACCAGCGCATGGTTGCCTCCATGCGGCTGATCGCCAAGATGCCGACGATCGCGGCCATGGCCTACAAATACCACATCGGCCAGCCCTTCATTTACCCGAAGAACGATCTCGGTTTCGCGGCAAACTTCCTGCATATGTGCTTCGCCGTGCCGTGCGAGGAATACAAGATCAACCCGGTGCTGGCGCGCGCCATGGAGCGCATCTTCATCCTGCATGCCGACCACGAGCAGAACGCCTCGACCTCGACCGTTCGCCTCGCCGGCTCGTCGGGCGCCAATCCCTTCGCCTGCATCGCCGCCGGCATCGCCTGCCTGTGGGGTCCCGCCCATGGCGGCGCCAACGAAGCGGCGCTGAACATGCTGGGCGAGATCGGCCATGTCGATCACATCCCGGAGTTCATCGCCCGCGCCAAGGACAAGAACGATCCGTTCCGCCTGATGGGCTTCGGCCACCGCGTCTACAAGAATTACGATCCTCGTGCGAAAATCATGCAGAAGACCGCGCATGAGGTGCTGGGCGAGCTCGGCATCAAGGACGATCCGCTGCTCGACATCGCCATGGAGCTGGAAAAGATCGCGCTGACCGACGAGTACTTCATCGAAAAGAAACTCTACCCGAACGTCGACTTCTACTCCGGCATCACGCTGAAGGCGCTGGGCTTCCCCACCACCATGTTCACCGTGCTGTTCGCGGTTGCGCGCACCGTCGGCTGGATCGCGCAGTGGAAGGAAATGATCGAGGATCCGCACCAGAAGATCGGCCGCCCGCGCCAGCTCTACACCGGCGCCACCGAACGCGACTACGTGCCGATTGCGAAAAGATGAGCGAGTAGCGAATAGGGAGTAGTGAAATAGGGAAGAGGGAAGAGGGAAGAGGGAAGAGCACTTACTCAGCCTTACTCAGCCCTACTCACTACTCACTACTCACTACTCCCTATTCGCTCTCTTGATGCACCCCATCACCACCTCGGCGGCAATCTCGCCGGATGGTCGCTCGGTCGCCATGCGGCGGGCGATGTCGGCAAAGCCGGCCTTCTGCCAGGCGCGCATGCCGGTGTCGGCGAACAATGCTTCCAGCTGCCGCGCCAGATTCTCCGGCCGGACATACAGGTCGTAAAACTCGGGAACCAGCGCGCGGTCGGAAATCAGGTTGGGCAGCAGCGCCGACCATGCGGTCACCAGGTGCAGCAGAATTTTGCGGGCGATCGGATCGAGCTTGTAGCTTGAAACCATCGGCACACCGGCAAGCGCCAGCTCGAGCGAGACCGTTCCCGAGGCAATCATGGCCGCGTCGGCCTTGCCGAAAGCCTGCCACTTGCGCTCCGGCTCGGTTACGATTTCCGGTTTCTCGTCCCAGGTCGCGACCGACGCCTTCACCAGATCGGCAACATGCGGAACCGTCGGCAACAGCACACGCAGGCGGTGGCCGCGCTGGTGCAACACCGACACCGTCTTGCCGAAGGGTTCCAACAGCCGGCGCACCTCGCCACGGCGCGAGCCCGGCAGCACGAGCAACGTCTTCACGCGATCGTCGGCAAGGTCGCGCGGCAGGCTCTGAGCCTTGGCGGCGG
>JAEKLU010000116.1 GCA_019509685.1 Mesorhizobium sp.
GATGGCCCTGACGTCGGCACCGCATGGACGGCTTTGGCTCGATCGCGAAGCGCTGAAGGGACTGCTCGGCGAGTTCTAGAGCAATTTCAGGAAAAGTGTGAGCGGTTTTCCGCCTGGAAATTACGACAAATCAAAGAGATAGAGTGGTTCACCGTTTCCATGAAACGGTGAAATGCTCTAGCGGGCGCGCTTGTCGCGAAACTGCTTCCGGTAGACGCCGGGTCTGGCCAGGACATCGGCGACGGTTTCCGCATAGGCGATCTCGCGAGCGGCATCGAAGCTCTCGAAGACGAGTTCGGGTGCTGCGCGCGGCACGGGAAAACATTGCGCGACCGGCGTGCCCTTGGGCAGAACTCCCCGGAAATCCTGGTCGGTCCAGACCGCCGGGAAATTGATGCCGGCGTCTTGGAAATGATCCGAATCGACGACACCCGTCACCAGGCGGAAAGGAAGGTCGTCGCGGCTGACCGGGTGGGTGGCGAACAAGGACCAGCCTTCCTCCAGCTCGATTGTCCAGAAACTGTTGAATTTTATCGCCGCCAGCCCGTTGGCGAATGGCGCGCCGGCGAGCTGTTCAGCAACGTGGAAGCTAAGCGGGGACCGTGGGTGACCCTTCGTTGAAGGCTCCGGGATGTCCCAATGCCATTCGAAGGCGCCATTCTCCACCGTCACGTCGCATGGCAGCAGGATCATGAAGCCATGTGTCATGGCATCGACGAAGGGCGGACACTGTTTTACCGTTCGGATATCGCGGCCGTGGATCTCCGAATAGGCTTTCGACGGCATTTTGCGCAGCCAGTCGGGCAGGACCGTGCGTGCCGGCACAGGTTGCGGCAGCGTCTCGGCAAGTGCAGGGTCGCAACGGAAAACAATGCGCATGGCGTAACCTTAGCAGGCCGTGCAATTTTGACGGTTTGCCGAGGCGTGGTCAACGCGCGCCCCGTTGTCAGCCGCCGTTCGCCACCAGCACGATGGCGGCGCGCAGCTCGTCGAGCCCCTCGGCTTTTTCCGAGGATGTCGCCAATACGATCGGAAACGCCGCCGGCCGCTTCTTGATCTTGGCCAGCGTGTCTTCGATCAGTTTCGGCACGCCGGCGGCCTTGATCTTGTCGGTCTTGGTCAGCACCACCTGGTAGGACACCGCCGCCTTGTCGAGCAGCGACAGCACTTCCTCGTCCTTGGCCTTGATGCCGTGGCGGGCATCGATCAGCACATAGACGCGTTTCAGCGTCACGCGCCCCTGCAGATATTCGAAGATCAACTTGGTCCACTCGTCGACCTTCTCCTTCGGCGCGCTGGCATAGCCGTAGCCGGGCATGTCGACCAGCGCCATCGGCGGCAGGTCGGCGCCCTCGCCGGAAAAGCCGTCCGGCACGAAATAGTTGAGCTCCTGCGTGCGTCCCGGCGTGTTGGAGGTGCGCGCCAGTCCCTTCTGGTTGACCAGCGCGTTGATCAGCGACGACTTGCCGACATTGGAGCGGCCGGCAAAGGCGATCTCGGGCGGTCCTTCCGGCGGCAGGAATTTCATCGACGGCACGCCGCGGATGAAGATCCACGCGCGGGTGAAAAGCTCGGTGCTGATCGCGGTCGTGTTTGGCGCGTTCAAACCGCAGCCTCCAGTCTGGCAATGTCGGCGCCACGGATGGCGTTGAGGTTGCGGCTGATCCTGTCCACCGGCCAGTCCCACCAGGCCGCCTTGAGCAGGCGTCGCACCGTGAAGTCGTCGAAGCGCATTTTTACCACCTTGGCCGGATTGCCGGCAAAGATCGCATAGGGCGGCACATCGTGCGTGACAACCGATTTCGCGGCGATGATGGCGCCATGGCCGATCTTCACGCCCGGCATGATCACCGCATCCATGCCGATCCACACGTCATTGCCGACGATCGTGTCGCCGCGAACCTCCTTCGACCAGGTCTGCGGGTCGAAGCCTTCCTCCCAGCCATGGCCGAAAATGTTGAACGGATAGGTCGAGAAGCCGGACATGGCATGATTGGCGCCGTTCATGATGAAGCGCGCGCCTTCCGCGATGGCGCAGAACTTGCCGATGATCAGCCTGTCGCCGATGAAGTCGTAGTGATGCAGCACGCATTTCTCGGCGAATGCGTCCGGGCCGTCGGGATCGTCATAGTAGGTGAAATCGCCGATCTCGATGTTCGGCGCCTTCACCAGTCCCTTCAGGAAACCGATGCGCGGATGCATCGCAACCGGATGCTTGACGTTGGGATTGGGTCCAGTCATCACGGTCCCTCCATGGTTGCAGGCGCGTCCCGGCGTAGCCGGCGACGTCGACATCCGATCAAACTAACGTGATCCGGCTATAGCGCAAACCGCTCAGTGGCTGCCGCGGCAGATGACGATCGGGTTGGAAAGAGCGCTGTCGAAACCGCTGCCCTGGTAGACCTGGACATTCGATGCTCCGGGCGGCAGCGAGAAGCTGCCCTCGACGATTTTCTGGTCGCCGGCCGTCGTGTGCAGAGCCCAGCTGAAGGTGCAGAATTGCGGCGGCGCCTTGGGTTGCAAGTGGCTGCAGTTGAGCTGCGCGCCCCCTAGCATCGCCGCCCCGCCGCAACTGATCGCGTCCTTGGCTGCGGCTGGAAAGGCGCACCCGACAAGGCTGGCGACAAGAGTGATTTTGAGCCGGTTCATGGTCTTGCCTTGCTCGAATATAGGTCGGGCCGGCGCCGCCGTGGCCCATGCGAAATTTTTACCAAGCGCCTTAGTCGGTCTTGCACGCCGCGTCCAGCGGGATTATGTGCATGATGATAATAAGCATGCTTACGAAAGCTTGTCGCCGACTCGATATCCTCCCATGTCCCCCTCACCCTCCATCAGCTTCGTGCTGCACGACGTCGCGCGTCCGTTCGAAAAGCGCTTGATCAATTGCAATCTGCTCGAGGCCAGCGCCCAGCCGGTCGTCGACCGGGAGAAAGTCCATGTCTGAATCAACCTCAACCAGAAAGCCCGCCGACGAAGACATTGCCGGCGACAGAGTAAGCGACCAGGTCATCCGCCTGGACAGCCAGCGCGAGCAAAGGCGCAGCACCAACCCGCCGATCGAAGACGATGAGCTGGAAGCGCCCGTGGCTCCCGAGCCTGCGGCCCTTGAAGCCCCCTCGGCGCAACCGAAGCCGGCCTCGGTCACCGTAGCGCCGCCGGTTCCCGTCAAGCCGCGCCGCAGCCTGACCCGGCCGATATTGTTTGCACTGCTTCCGGTCGCTCTGGTGGCTGGCGGCTACTACTACGTCGTCGGCGGTCAGGTCATGACCACCGACAATGCTTATATCCAGGCCCAGTCGCTCGGCGTCTCAACCGACGTCTCCGGCACCGTCGACGAGATCGACGTGCATGACAACGACGCGGTCAAGAAGGGCCAGGTGCTGTTCCGGCTGCGGCCGGCCTCCTTCCAGACCGCGCTTGCGGGCGCTGAGGCGCAGCTCGGCACCGTGCGCAACCAAGTGCTGACCCTGCAGGCGAGCTACCAGCAGTCGCTGGCAGCGATCGATCAGGCGCAGGCGGACATTCCATATTACGAGGCGGCTTTCCAGCGTCAGCAGGATCTGCTCAAGACCTCGACCGCCTCCAAGGCGACCTTCGACAGCGCCCAGCACGATCTCGTCGCCGCGCGCCAGAAGGTGATCGTCGCCAAGGCGCAGGCGCAGTCCATGCTCGCCCAGCTCGGCGGTGACGCCGGCCAGCCGGTCGAGAAGAACCCCTTCTACCTGCAGGCCCAGTCGGCGGTGGACGATGCGCAGCGCAACTTGAACGACGCTATCGTCAAGGCGCCCTTCGACGGCATCGTCACCAATGTCGATGCGCTGCAGGTCGGCAAGTATCTGCCGGCATCGCAACCCGCCTTCAGCCTGGTGTCGTCGACCGATATCTGGATCGCGGCCGAGCCCAAGGAAACCGAGATCACCTATGTCCGGCCCGGGCAGAAGGCGACGATCAGCATCGACGGTTATCCGGGTGACGTCTGGCACGGCACCGTCGGTTCGATCAGCCCGGCTTCGTCGTCCAGCTTCTCGTTGCTGCCGGCGCAGAACACCAGCGGCAACTGGGTCAAGGTCGTGCAGCGCATCCCGATGCGGCTGACGATCGACGATCCCCAGGGCAAGCCGCCGCTGCGCGGCGGCATGAGCGCCGTGGTCGACATCGACACCGGCCATGCGCGTGGCCTGCCCGACTTCATCACCGGTCTCTTCAAGCATTCCGAGTCAAGGTCATGACAACGGCTGCCGCGACAGGCGCGCCCGTGGTCGCCAATCGCGGCGCCATCACCGCCTGCGTCATCCTGGCGGTCATCATGCAGGCGCTGGACACCACCATCGCCAATGTCGCGCTGCCCTATATCCAGGGCAGCGTCTCGGCGAGCGCCGACCAGATCAACTGGGTGCTGACCTCCTATATCGTCGCTGCCGCCGTGATGACGCCGCCTTCGGGGTACCTTGCCAACCGTTTCGGCCGCAAGCGCATCCTTCTGGTGGCGATCACCGGCTTCGTCGCCGCCTCGGTGCTGTGCGGTTTTGCCCAGTCGCTGCCGCAGATCGTCGGCTTCCGCCTGCTGCAGGGCCTGTTTGGCGCCGCCCTTGTGCCGCTGTCGCAGTCGATCCTGCTCGATATCTACAGCGTCGAGGAACGCGGCTCGGCCATGGCGCTGTTCGGCGTCTCGGTCATGGTCGGGCCGGTGCTCGGCCCGGTCATCGGCGGCTGGCTGACCGAGAATGTCTCCTGGCGCTGGGTGTTCTACATCAACGTGCCGATCGGCGCGCTGGCCTTTTTCGGCGTGTCGATGTTCGTCCAGGAAACCAAGCTCGATCTCAAGGCCAAGCTCGACTGGCTGGGCTTCGGCATGCTCAGCGTCTCCATTGGGGCGCTGCAGATGTTCCTCGACCGGGGCGAGCAGCTCAACTGGTTCTCGTCGGCGGAGATCGTCGTCGAGGCGCTGGTCTGCGCGTCGGCCTTCTACATCTTCATCGTCCACACCTTCACCGCCCGCAACACTTTCGTGAACCCGAGGCTGTTCCTCGACCGGAATTTCGCCGTCGGCATGATCTTCATCTTCATCATCGGCGTCACCTATCTCGCCTCGCTGGCGTTGATGACGCCCTATCTGCAGACGCTGATGGGCTATCCGGTGGTGACGGCCGGCATCGTCATGGGTCCGCGCGGCCTCGGCACCATGGCGTGCATGTTCCTCGTCGGTCGTCTCGTCGGCAAGGTCGACACGCGCTGGCTATTGTTCATCGGCCTCGCCATCACCGCCTGGGCGATGTACGACATGACCGGCTGGACGCCCGCTGTCTCGCAATGGACGATCATCAGCACCGGCTTCATCCAGGGCGCCGGGCTGGGCTTCCTGTTCGTGCCGCTCACCACCATCACCTTCGCCACTTTGGCGCCGGAGCGGCGCTCGGAGGGCACCGGCCTCTACAATCTGTCGCGCAACATCGGTTCAAGCGTCGGCATCTCGGTGGTTTCGGCGCTGTTGACACAGAATGTTCAGATCAATCACGCCAACATCGCCACCTATGTGACGCCCTTCAACCAGGCGTTCAGCGATCCTGCGGTCTCGCAGGCGCTGAGCCCGTACACCGCCGCCGGCCGCGCCGCGCTCGACAATCTGGTCACGCTGCAGGCGACGATCATCAGCTATGTCGACGACTTCAAGCTGATGATGATCCTGTCGCTCGCGGCCATCCCGCTGGTGCTCTTGCTGCGCAAGCCCGGCACGCCGGCCAAGGTCGACCACAGCGCCGTCATGGAATAGCGGTTCGAAAAGCCGACCGCTGCACGACACCAAGTTCCAGAGACGAGGGTCCTGTCATACAGGACCGAGGGCTTAGACCGGGGCTCCGCCGCGAGCCCCGGTCCGCCGGATAGCCTCCCAAACACCGGCGGAATTGCGCCGGAAGCCACCCGGGCCTTTCGGGGAGGACGGGAAGATACGAGGCCACTGGACGCGGAGTTTCACGGCTTCAGATAATTTTGTGAAAATTGTAGCCGCCGTTCGATGTCGGCGGGCAACAAAAACCCGGCCAGGGCCGGGTTTTGCATCAGAGCAATTCCAGGAAAACTGTGAGCGGTCAGGTTCGGCGACTTCGCCGTAACCCTCCGTCCGGAATTGCGTCAGAGAGTTACAGCGTTCGCCGTTTCCGCGAAACGGTGATCGCTCCAGGAAGATAGGGGCGCCGGCTATTCCGCCGGCGATGGTTTCTTGCGGAACAGCGCCGTCAGATTGTCCCATAGCTCGATCTTGGCGCCCTGGCGCTTCATGATCACGCCCTGCTGCAGGATCGACAGCGTGTTGTTCCAGGCCCAGTAGATGACGAGGCCGGCCGGGAACGAGCCCATCATGAAGGTGAAGATCACCGGCATCCAGGTGAAGATGGCGGCCTGCGTCGGGTCCGGCGGCGTCGGGTTCATGCGCATCTGCAGGAACATGGTGATGCCCATGACCACCGCCCAGGCGCCCATATGCGGCAGGAAGGCGGGCGGTGCGAACGGTATCAGGCCGAACAGGTTGAAGACCGATGTCGGGTCCGGCGCCGCAAGGTCGTGGATCCAGCCGAAGAACGGCGCATGCCGCATCTCGATGGTGATGTAGAGCACCTTGTAGAGCGAGAAGAACACCGGGATCTGCAGCGCCACCGGCCAGCAGCCGGCAAGCGGATTGATCTTCTCGGTCTTGTAAAGCTCCATCATCGCCTGCTGCTGCTTCATCTTGTCGTCCGCGTATTTCTCGCGGATTTCCGTGATCTTCGGCTGCACCTTCTTCATGTTCGCCATCGAGGCGTATGACTTGTTGGCGAGCGGGAAGAAGATGGCTTTGACGATGACGGTGGTGGCGAGGATCGCCAGGCCGAAATTGCCGAAGAATTTGTAGAGCGTGTCGATCAGCCAGAACATCGGCTTGGTGATGAAATAGAA
>JAEKLU010000117.1 GCA_019509685.1 Mesorhizobium sp.
AAAGCGTGGTTTTCAGTAGAGCGTTCTGGCGAGTTTTTCGGCGGCTCGGTCGAGATTGGCGGCATCGCTTCGGCCGACGACCGCATAGGCAACCTCGCCGATCTGGAAATAGGCCGACGAGATATCGTCCGAAGGCGCGACCCTGGGCTTCACCACGTCGAACGTGCCGGGACGGATGGCAAACAGCGACACCAGGCCGAGGTCCTTCGTCTCAATCGCCATCTCGACGCTCGGCCCGAATTGCGACGGGTAGACCTGGACGTCGCGGATCTTCCAGTCGTCGGGCAGCGACGGCATGACGATTGCGGTGGCGGCTCGGATTTCGTCGGCGTTGTAGCCCGGCGCCTCCGTCTGCGAGGGAATGGTCTCGCGCACCAGCGTCGTCCTGTGCGCCCGCACCGCCTCCTCGACATAGGCCGGCGGCTGCGTCGAGGCGACCACCTTGGTCACCGCGATCGGCCCGAGGATGCCGTTGGCCAGCCAGCCGGCGGCAATCAGCACCGCGGCGGCCGCGGCCCGCTGCAGCACCGAAAAGATCCGGCCCCTGGCAAGCCCTCTCTCCAGCCGTCGCGCCGCTTCGGTCGTTTCCGGGCGGGCCATGCCAGCCGGGCGGGCAAGCGCGACGCGCAGCTCGTCGCGGGTCCTGAGGTCAGCCATCACGCGCGCCGCGGCTTCCGGACGCGCGGCGAGATACGCCTCGACCTCGATGCGGCGGGCAACGTCCAGCTGATCGTCGACATAACCGTCGAGATCGGCATCCGTCACGGGATCGACAAGCTCGCTCATCACTCGTCTCCAACAATTCTGAGATTGGGCCGGGCCTTTGCCGAACCGCCCTCCTCCATGTCGCGTAGGGCCGCACGCGCGCGGCCGATGCGCGACATCAGGGTTCCGAGCGGCACGCCGATGACATCGGCCGCCTGCTGGTAGGAAAGCCCCTCGACAGCGACGAGATGCAGCGCCGATCGCTGCTCTTCCGGCAGCGCCAGGAAGGCCTGCCTAACCTCTGCCAACCGCACCGAATGGTCCTGCGGCGCCGGCATGCTGGCCTCAGTCAGGTAGCCAGCCTGCTCGACGCGCGCTGTTTCCGACCGGCGCGAGCGCATGCGGTCGATGAAAAGGTTGTGCATGATCGCAAACAGCCAGGCGCGCGGATTGCCGCCGGTGCGAAAAGTGCCGCGCCGCTCATAGGCGCGCACCAGCGCGTCATGCACGAGATCCTCGGCATCAGCGCCGTCGCGCGTCAGCGAGCGCGCGTAGCGACGCAGCGAGCCAAGCTGTCCGACAATATCGAAGCGTGCCATCGACCGTTTCATGCCCTGTTTACGGAGCAGATAGGGATTTTAATCCCACGCCCCGGCATTTCTTTTCATGTCGCCGTCTGTGAGGAAACCGCTGGCGCGGCAGGGTCGATTTGCGTATCACTCCGCCGCCATTGGGAGTTGTTATCGATGTTCGAAGCCTTGCAGCCGGCGCCCGCCGACAAGATCCTTGCCTTGATCGGCCTCTATCGCAACGACCCCCGGCCCGGCAAAGTCGACCTCGGTGTCGGCGTCTACAAGGATATCGACGGCAAGACGCCGGTCATGCGTGCCGTGCGCGAAGCCGAGAAGCGGCTGCTCGCCAGCCAGGACACCAAGACCTATCTCGGCCTCGCCGGCGACATCGCTTTCAACACCGCGATGATCAAGCTTGCCTTTGGCGACAAGGCCGACCTGTCGCGCATCCGCGCGGCGCAGGCGCCGGGCGGTTCAGGCGCGCTGCGGCTGGTGGCCGAGCTCCTGCAGCGCAGCCGCCCCGGCGCCACGGTCTGGCTGTCCGACCCGACCTGGCCGAACCATCCGCCGGTGATGCGGGCCGCCGGGCTGGCGGTGCGCGACTACCCCTATTTCGACGCGGCCTCGGGCAGCGTGCGTTTCGACGATATGCTGGCGGCGTTGAAGACGGCAAACTCTGGCGACGTCGTGCTGCTGCATGGCTGCTGCCACAACCCGACCGGCGCCAATCTCGATGTCGCGCAGTGGGCGCAGGTCGCCGATGTCCTCTTGGAGCGCGGTCTGCTGCCTTTCGTCGATATCGCCTATCAGGGCTTTGGCGAAGGTCTCGACGCTGACGCTGCCGGCCTGCGGCTGCTGGCCGAGAAAATGCCAGAAATGGTCGTCGCCTCGAGCTGCTCGAAGAACTTTGCCGTCTATCGCGACCGCGTCGGCGCGACGATGATCCTGGCCAAGGATGGCGCGCAGGCCGACCTGGCGCTCGGCCAGATGCTGGCCGCGGCGCGCGCCCTCTATTCGATGCCGCCGGACCATGGCGCGGCGGCGGTGCGCATGGTGCTGGAAGACACCGAGCTGAAGGCGGACTGGGAAGCCGAGCTCGAGGAGATGCGCTTGCGCATGCTGCGGCTGCGCGTCGCCTTTGCCGAGGCGCTTCGCCGGCAGTCCAACTCCGACCGCTTCGACTTCGTCGCCAGCCATCGCGGCATGTTTTCCCGTCTCGGCCTGACCGAGGCCCAGGTCGAGCGTCTGCGCGCCGAGCATGCCGTCTACATGGTCGGTGACAGCCGCATCAATGTTGCCGGTCTGCCGGAAGACGGCATGGACGACCTCGCCAAGGCGATTGTTTCGGTCCTCGACTGAGAAGCCGCAACTGTGGACAAGTGCTGGCCGCCTTGCCGCAGCGTTGGTCGCCCGCGGCGCGGCGCGCTAGGGTTGGCGTGATGACACCCTCCAAGGACATTTCCCGGCTGATCGAGATCATGGCGGCGCTGAGAGCGCCTGAGACCGGTTGTCCCTGGGATATCGAGCAGAATTTCTCGACCATCGCCCCCTACACGATCGAGGAGGCCTATGAAGTGGCCGACGCGATCGCGCGCGGCGATCTCGGCGATCTGCGCGACGAGCTCGGCGATCTCCTGCTGCAAGTCGTCTACCACGCTCAAATGGCGCAGGAGATCGGCGAGTTTGCGTTCGGCGATGTCGTCGAGGCGATCACCACCAAGATGATCCGCCGCCACCCGCATGTCTTCGGCGACGAGAAGGCGCGCAGCGCCGGCATGGCCAAAGGCATGTGGGAGAAGATCAAGGCCGAGGAGAAGGCCGGGAAGCGCAATGCCCGCATCGCCCGCGGCCTCGATCCCGAGGATCACGGCAAGGGTTTCCTGGACAGCGTGCCGGTCGCCCTGCCCGCTCTCACCCGGGCGCTGAAACTGCAGGAAAAGGCGGCCCGCGTCGGCTTCGACTGGAGCGAGGCCGCCCCCATACTCGACAAGATAGAAGAAGAGATCGGCGAATTGCGCGAAGCGCTCGCCCAGGGCGATACCGCATCGATCAAGGACGAGTTCGGCGACATGCTATTTGCCGTCGTCAATCTCGGCCGCCATCTCAAGCTCGATTCCGAGGCAGCGTTGAGCGGCACCAACGAGAAATTCCGCTCGCGTTTCCACTATGTCGAGCAGGCGCTCGAAGCTGCGGGCGGCTCGTTGCAGAAAGCATCGCTGGATGAGATGGAAGCGCTCTGGCAGCAGGCCAAAAGCGCAAAATAAACAGCAGTTTAGCCGCCGTTTTTGCGGTGCAGCCGGCTTTCGATCTCCTGCCTGGCGCTGTGCGTCGCCAGTAGCGAAATGGTGACGCTGCCGTCCTCATTGTCGATCCGCGATACGACGTCGCCATTGCGGTAGAGCCAGTCGACCTGGCCGAGCTGGGCAGGACTGAGCGTCACCGTCGTCTTTTCCAGCTCGCCCGAAACCCGCGTTTCGATGAGCGCTTTCAGGGCGTCGATCCCTTCGCCGGTTACGGCCGAGATCGCAATCGGCGGCGCCTTGCCGCCCGCTCCTTCGGCAAGCAGCCGCTCCCGGTTGCCGTCATCCAACAGGTCGATCTTGTTCCAGACCTCGATGACGCGCTTCGTGTCGCTCGCATCCACGCCAAGATCGCCCAGGATGCGCTCGACATCCTCGGCCTGCGCCGTCGTGTCCGGATCGGAGATGTCGCGCAGATGCAGCACGAGGTCGGCCTCGACGACCTCTTCCAGCGTCGCCCGGAACGCGGCGACCAGGTGAGTCGGCAGGTCGGAGATAAAGCCGACCGTGTCCGACAGGATGATCGGCGTGCCGTGTTGCAGCCGCACGCGGCGCAGCGTCGGGTCGAGCGTGGCGAACAGCATGTCCTCGGCCAGCACGCCCGCCCCGGTCAGCCGGTTGAACAGCGTCGACTTGCCGGCATTGGTGTAGCCGACGATCGCCACCACCGGGAACGGCACTTTCTTGCGCTTGGCGCGATGCAGGTCGCGGGTGCGGCGCACCGTTTCCAGCTCGTGCTTCAGCTTGATGATCTTTTCCTGCAACTGCCGCCGGTCGGATTCGATCTGGGTTTCGCCGGGACCGCCAAGGAAGCCGGCGCCGCCGCGTTGCCGCTCAAGGTGGGTCCAGCTGCGAACCAGCCGGCCCTTCTGGTAGTTGAGATGAGCGAGCTCGACCTGCAGCGTGCCTTCCTTGGTGCGGGCGCGCTCGCCGAATATCTCCAGGATCAACCCGGTGCGGTCCAGCACCTTGGCGTTGAATTCCTTTTCGAGATTGCGTTGCTGCACCGGCGTCAGCGGGTGGTCGACGACGACCACCTCCGCGTGACCCTCTTTGACGATCTCCGCGAACTCCGCAACCTTGCCGCTGCCGAGCAAGGTCGCCGGGCGCGGATCGTTGACGGTCACCACCGCGCTATGGATCAGGTCGAGGTCGATGGCGCGGGCAAGCCCGACGGCTTCGTCGTGGCGGGCGTCGGCCGAACGCGTCAGGCGTGGACGATTGTTTTCGTCATCGCCGCGTTGATGCCGGGTAAGCACGGGCACAATGACAACAGCCCGGGTCGGGCCCTTGGCTTCCGTCCCGGGATGATGCGCTGGTTTTCCGCGAACGGTGGCGTCCGCGTCTTTCTCACGTGCCAATAATCAGGCGCCTTGGCTTTCCTCGCCATCGAACATCTGAACCGGCTGGCTCGGCATGATCGTGGAAATGGCGTGCTTGTAGACGAGCTGCGAGTGGCCGTCCCGCCGCAACAACACACAAAAGTTGTCGAACGAAGTGACCACACCGGTCAGCTTCACGCCATTGATGAGGAAGATGGTAAGTGGATTTTTGCTCTTGCGAACTGAATTCAGGAACAGGTCCTGAAGGTTTTGCGATCGTTCCGCCATTTTTCTTGTCTTTCGCCGATCCCCTTCGGTCTGCATGCCAATGCGCCAAATTACGTGGCACCTGTCAAGCGCGCAAACCCCCTCTTGCCGTCACAACGGCAAGCAGAACGAGATAGTTGAGGTTCATTCCAGTTGTGCGGTTATCAGGCTGGACTTTTTTCCGCAATGTCAAAAAAGGCCTGCCGCAACGAAAGTGTCATGGAACCGGGATGGCCATTTGCCACCGGGGCACCGTCAATTTCAACCACGGGCATGGCGATTGTGGTTGCTGAGCTGATGAACGCTTCCCTGGCGGTCTTCGCTTCGGCGACCGAAAAGGAGCGTTCCTCGATCCTCAAACCGAGCTTGGCGGCGACATCGAACAGCGTCGTGCGGGTGATGCCGCGCAGGATGCCGTGCTCGGCAGGCCGCGTGACCAGCACACCGTCCCTGGTGACGATCCAGGCGTTCGAGGAGCCGCCTTCCTTGACGGTGCCGTCGGCGTCGACGAACCAGGCTTCCTGGGCGCCGGCTTCCTTGGCCTTCTGTTTGGCGAGCACGTTGGGCAGGAGGCCGGTGCTTTTGATGTCGACGCGGTCCCAGCGATTCTCCGGCACGGTGATGACCTTGATGCCGGTCTCCGCGCGCTTGGCCGCCGAGGCAGGATCGGCCTTCCTTGCCGTGATCACGAGCGCCGACCTGGCGTTCGCCGGGAAAACGAAGTCGCGGCTGGCGACGCCGCGCGTCACCTGGAGGTAGACGAGGCCGTTGACGACATGGTTGCGGCGCACCACTTCGCGCAGCAGCATCGGCAGCACGCCTTCCGAGACCGGCCAGGCGATCGACAGCTCCTTCAGCGAGCGTTTGAGCCGGGCCAGATGGCGCGGCATGTCGACGATATAGCCGCGCGCCACTTCGCAGACCTCGTAGACGCCGTCGGCGAACTGGTAGCCGCGGTCCTCGATGTGGACGCTGGCTTGAGCATGGACGACGTAGCGCCCGTTGACATAGGCAATGCGCGGCATGGCGACCTCAGAAAAAACGTCAGGCTTCCTTAGGCGATTCCGCCGCTGTCGTAACCGACAATCACGTGGGCCACGCCGCTCTCTATTTTGACGCAATTCCGAACGGAAAACCCCCGTCGCGCGTTTCTTGGAATTGCTTACACACCAAGCGACTTCAGCTTGCGATGCAGCGCGGAGCGCTCCATGCCGATGAACTCGGCGGTTTTCGAGATGTTGCCGCCGAAGCGGTTGATCTGGGCGATCAGATAGTCCTTCTCGAATTGTTCGCGCGCCTCGCGCAGCGGCAACGCCATGATGTGCTGGTCCGACTGGTTGGGCGTGCGCGGCATGACGTCGCCGATCTCGGAGGGCAAAAGATCGGCGGTGATCGGCGCATCGGCATCGTCGCCGCGCGCCAAAATCATCAACCGCTCGACATTGTTGCGCAGCTGGCGAACATTGCCCGGCCAATTGTGGGCCTGCAGCACGGCTAAAGCGTCATCGCCGATACGACGTGGCCTGATGCCGGCCTGGCGGGCGATCTGCTTCATGAAATTGTCGACGAGATAGGGGATGTCCTCGCGCCGTTCGGCGAGCCCCGGGACCACGACCGGAACCACCGCCAGGCGATGGTAGAGATCCTCGCGGAAACGGCCGTCGGCGATCATCGCCTCAAGGTTCTGCGAGGTGGACGAGATGATTCGGACATCGACCTTGACGCGCTTGGTGCCGCCTACCCGCTCGAACT
>JAEKLU010000118.1 GCA_019509685.1 Mesorhizobium sp.
CGCCACCCGATGGGCTGTTTCTGGTGGGTGTCGATTATCCGGACGGCGTCTGAAGAACGATTAGCCGAGATTGTCCTCGGGTAGTTCGTCTGACCAATTGGCCCCGCCATAGAACACGCGCAAGATTACAACCCGGTCCGGTTCAACCACGAACGCCACGGTTATGCGGCGCTCAAACCCGACGATGCGGAGATCCGGCCGCACATCATCACGTTTGGTGCCACGTTCAGAGCCATATTCGAGACGCTCGCAGAACGCCCTTATGCGGCGATCATAGCGGTCAGCTGTGATGGCACTGCTGGCTTCCGCAATGGTGTTGTAGATACGATCGAGATCGTTGCCGGCATCTGGCGTGTAGACAACAGCCCGACGCCTCACGGTTTCCCCTTGGAATAGCCCTCATGGCGCTTGCGGGCCCGCTCGGCCATTTCCTCTGGCGAGATGCCTTTGCCCGGATCAGCCTTCCACGAATCATAGGTCGGAATGACCTCCTCACGTAGCCAACGCTCTACAGCGGCGTCCCGCTCCTGCAGGGCGCGAAGTCCCGCGCGGATAACCTCGCTGCTGGTTGCATAAGCGCCCGAGCGCACAAGCTCATCGATGAAGGCGGCTTGCTCGGCTGGCAGACTGAAGGTGAGTTTTTCGATGGTGGACATATGACTCCCTCCTGAGAGGCGGTATGAATTTATCATACCGGGCCGTCAAATGAATTGAAAGACCGATGTCAGCTTAGGAAAGATCAGCTCGTCGTGCCATCCGGTATGTTGATGCCGAGCAGCGCCTGCAATCCAAACAGCACGAGCAGCGAAGCAACGAACATGCCGACGAAAACGGCGGTGCCGACGGCGGCGCCCTTGCCGATGGTCGCGTTGGTCATCCGCCAGGTCAGCACCATGGAAAGCAGGAACAGGACGAACGACACCCCGCTGCTGACCTCGCTTGTCGAAGACAGCACCAGCCTGATCAGCGCCGACGGCAGCATCAGCCAGGCGATGATCGCCGACGCCCAGTTCGAAGCGACGACATAATGGACAAAGCGCCCGCCTATGCCGGCGCGCGGTGCGACCAGTGCCAGCGCCACGAGCGGCAGCACCCAGGAGCCGATGTCGACGGTAGCCAATCTCACCAGCATGCCGAGTCGGCCGGCGAAAGCATTCGGATCGCCGATCTCATTGGCCAGTTCCACCCAGCCGACGATCAGCGCCGGCGCCGCGACGACGATGGCGAAGAAGGAATTCCAGAAACCGTCCGCTGAAAGGTTAAGCAGGCGCAGACCGTCGCTCTTGCCGAACATCAGCTGCCAGGCGCCGACCAGCGAGGCATGGGTTTCATCACCTGACAGCATGGGCTACGCCAGATCCTGTGCGAACCAGTCTTCGATGAAGCGTTCGTAAATGCGCGTCAGTGTCTCGAGATCAGCGAGTGCCACCCGCTCGTCGACCATATGCATGGTCTTGCCGACCAGGCCGAACTCGACCACCGGGCAATAGTCCTTGATGAAGCGGGCGTCGGAGGTGCCGCCGGAGGTTGAAAGCGCCGGCGTCTTGCCGACGGTGGATGCGATCGAGCTAGTCAACGTGTCGATCAGCTTGTCGTCCCGGGTCAGGAAGACATGGCTCGGCCGGTCGCGCCAAACAAGCTCGTACTCGACCGCCGTCTTCTTGCCCGGCCGATATTTCTTGCGCCTTGCCGCCTGGTCGAGGCGGTTGTGGATCTCGGCCTGGACCGTTTCGGCTGTCCAGGTGTCGTTGAAGCGGATGTTGAAGGTGGCTGTCGCCTTGGCCGGGATGACATTGGTCGCCGGGTTGCCGACGTCGATCGATGTCACTTCCAGATTGGTGGCCTGGAAATCCTTCGTTCCCTTGTCGAACACCGGATGGAGCAACGCATCGACCAGACCGATCAATCCGCGCACCGGATTGTCGGCAAGCTGCGGATAGGCGGCATGGCCCTGGCGGCCATGGACGATGACGCTGCCCGACAGCGAGCCGCGCCGGCCGATCTTGATCATGTCACCGAGCGCATCGGGATTGGTCGGTTCGCCGACGATCGAGGCATCCCACTTCTCGCCCTTGGCGGCCGCCCATTCGAGCAGCTTGGTGGTGCCGTTGATCGCCGGTCCCTCTTCGTCGCCGGTGATCAGCAGCGAAACCGAGCCTTTCGGACCGCCATTCTTCTCGACGTGCCGCGCTACCGCGGCGATGAAGGAGGCGATGCCGCCCTTCATGTCGACGGCGCCGCGGCCATACATCTGGCCATCGGCGATCTCGGCTGCGAAGGGCGGATGCGTCCAGGCGGCTTCGTCGCCGACCGGCACGACATCGGTATGGCCGGCAAACATCAGATGCGGGCCGTTGCCCGAGCGCCGCGCATAGAGATTTTCGATGTCCGGCGTGCCGTCTTCTGAAAACACCGGGCGCTCGACCGCGAAGCCGAGCGACTTCAGCATCTCCTCCAGCGCGCCAAGCGCACCGCCTTCGGCGGGCGTCACGGACGGGCAGCGGATCAGGGCAGCAAGGTTTGCGGCGGGGTCGGTCGGCAATGTCATGGCCAAAGCGATAGTCGAAAGCGTTTGACCTGTCACGGTGGCAGATGGTCACCGACCATGTCGCCGACAATATGGTTTTCGTGGCGTATGATGCATGTCGCCCGGAAGTGTGTGCGGTTCTGGGAAACGATATGCATCGGGGCAAGTCTCGAACCGGGTGAGGATGATTGCATGGCCGACGAAGGCAAGACCATCGCGATTGCCGGCGCCGGCAGCATTGGCTGCTACGTCGGCGGCTGCCTGGCGCTGGCCGGACGCAAGGTGATCTTCCTCGGCCGCGGCCACATTCTCGAGACGATGCGCAAGGACGGACTTCGCGTCAGCGATCTCGACGGGCTCGATCGCCGCATCGGCGCACAGGCGATCACGCTCACCGACGATCCGCCGACGGCGTTGCGCGAGGCCGACATCATCCTGGTGACGGTCAAAAGCGGTGGAACCGACGAAATGGCGCAGCTGATCGCCGCTCACGGGCGGGCCGACGCCATTGTGATCAGCCTGCAAAATGGCGTCGACAATGCCGACAGGCTGCGCGCCGTCCTGCCGGACCTGCGCGTGCTGACCGGCATGGTGCTGTTCAACGTCATCCAGTCGGCGGACGGCGAGGTGCCGTTTCGCGTCCATCGCGCCAGCCAGGGCGAGGTGATGATCGATGACGGTGTCGCGGGCCTCGTCGATCTGCTCAATGTCGAAGGGCTTGCCGTCGAAGCGCGCACCGACATGAAGGCGGTGCAGTGGAGCAAGCTGTTGATGAACCTCAACAACGCGCTGGTGGCGCTATCCGACCTGCCGCTGGCAAAGCAGCTCGCCGAGCGAAGCTGGCGCGTCATCCTGGCCGCCCAGATCGACGAGGCGCTCGCCGCGATGAAGGCGTCGGGCGTCCAGCCTGCCCGCATCACCGGCTTGCCGCCGTCGCTGCTGCCCAAGGTGCTGCGGTTGCCGGACTGGCTGTTTGGAGTTCTGGCGCGGCGCATGCTGGCGATCGACCCGCGGGCGCGGGCCTCGATGTGGGACGATCTCAAGCGCGGCCGCCCGACCGAGATCGACGAATTGCAGGGCGCGGTGCTGCGCCTGGCAAGGCAGGCTGGCACGCCAACGCCGACCATCGAACGCGTCATCGCGCTGGTGCGTCAGGCAGAAGCGGAACAACGCGGGCCGCCGGGCCTCACGCCGCAAGCCTTTGGAGCAATTTCAGGAAAAGTCTGAAGCGGTTAAGTTCGGCGACTTCGCCGAACGTTCCGTCCGAAATTGCGTTGGAACAAAGAGATCTAACGCCGCTCCTCGATCAGCGTGATCTTCTGCCAGATCTTGCGCGACAGGTTGGAGCTCAAATTCTCGATGTCGTTGACGCCATCGATGACGACATCGTCATTGACCGATTGCGCGAACAGCGCGGCGATCTTCCCGGTGATCGACAGCATCTCCGAGCAATAGTCGAGATAGCGCGCGAGATCGGCCGCATTGGTGATGCGCTTAGGCGACTGCGATGTCGGTTTGAAGTCGGTCGACAACGTTGCCGGATCCTTGGTCAGCTGATGCATGTCGATGACATGGATCAGCGAGCGCAGCCCATGCAACTGGCGGAACACTTTCTTGCGCTTGATGCGTTCCTCGGTGCGCACCAGCGCCAGAAAGCCGAGCACCGCCAGGATCACGGTGTTGATCGTCGCCTCGATGCCTTGCATCGACTGCACCGCGTCGTCGGCGCCCGAAATGCGGTCGAGCGGCAGGATCGTGCCGACGAACAGGAACACGGCGACGCCGGCCATGAAGGCGGCGATGATGGCGCCGCGCAGCCACCAGATCGGCGCTTCCAGGTCCTTGGCCGCCTTGGCAAGGTCACGCGACAGCGACACCAGCTCCGCCGCCACGCCACGCAGGCCAGCTTCGGGGAAACGCTCGCCGACCCGCCCTTCCAGCCTTTCAGCCGTCTCGATGATCAGTTGCGGATCGAGCGTGCGGTAGCGCATCGTGGCCCGGCCTTAGCCATCGGCCGGCGCGTTGCTGCGCCTGCCATACTGGTTCGGCCCGGGATCGCTGCGGAAACAGGCGAGAACCAGCAGCACCAGCGGCGTGAAGATCAGGGAAAGCAGTGCGTAGTAGGTCGGCTTGCCGAAATCGTGGAATCGCTTTGCCGCCAGCGCGAAGGATGGCCACCAGGTCAGCAGCACGACGAAAACCAGAATCTGCGCCCAGCCGCGGTCGGCTGAGCTTCCCGGCTCCGCCAGCGTAAAATGATAGAGCGGGAGCCCTTGTGCGATCACAAGCAAAAGACCGGCAAGGAAATAGGCGCTCGGGGCGAGCCGCCCCGAGAGACCGAAGAAAAGCCATAAAAGTTGCGGTTTGTCGGACAATCAGTTCAGCCCGGTCAGTCGCGCAGCAATTCGTTGATCGATGTCTTGGAGCGCGTCTTGGCATCGACGCGCTTGACGATGACGGCGCAGTAGAGACTGGGGCCGGGCTCGTTGTTGGGAAAATTCTTGCCCGGCATCGAGCCGGCGACGACGACGGAATTCGGCGGCACTTCGCCGTAGAAAACCTCGCCGGTGGCGCGGTCGACGATCTTGGTCGACTGGCCGATGAAGACACCCATGCCGAGCACCGAGCCCTCGCGCACGATGCAGCCTTCGACCACCTCGGAGCGCGCGCCGATGAAGCAATTGTCCTCGATGATGGTCGGGCCGGCCTGCATCGGTTCCAGCACGCCGCCGATGCCCACGCCGCCGGACAGATGCACGTTCTTGCCGATCTGGGCGCAGGAGCCGACCGAAGCCCAGGTATCGACCATGGTGCCGGTGTCGACATAGGCGCCGACATTGACGAAGGACGGCATCAGCACCGCGCCCGGCGCGACATAGGCCGAACGGCGCACGATCGAGGACGGCACGGCGCGGAAGCCGGCCTTCTCGAAGTCTACGGCGCTCCAGCCGTCGAATTTCGACGGCACCTTGTCCCACCAGACCGCCTGTCCCGGACCGCCCTTGATGATCTCCATAGGGTTCAGGCGGAAGGAGAGCAGCACCGCCTTCTTCAGCCACTGGTTGACATGCCACTTGCCGTCATTCTGCCGCTCGGCGACGCGCACCGTGCCGCGGTCGAGCAGGTCGAGCGCCGACTGGATGGCGTCGCGCGTTTCGCCGCGGGTCGCGGTCGAAATCGTATCGCGCTCCTCGAACGCCTTCTCGATGGTCTGTTCGAGGCTCGCCAGATCGGGCTTCGACATGAAATTGCTCCATTACAAAGCTGTTAAGGGCTGCGCCTTAACCTGTTTTGAAATCGCGCGGACCCTATGTGAAGGCTTGGATAGGGTCAATCGCGGTTGCGTCACGGGGCGGCGCAGTTAAGGGAATTAGGACGGGTGGATCGAATGACTCCCATGGAAAAGGCGGGCTGGACGCCGCTGCCGCATTCAGACGAGGATCTGGAGCGGGCAAAAAGCGTGCCCGACACGCCGCAGACGCGCGCCGACACCTACCGGCTGGCGTGGAACGATCCGGACTTCATGACGCGGCGCGAGCTGCGCCCGGTGCGCCTGCAATTGGAACTGCTCAAGCCCGAGATGATCCTGGCCGAGCGCGGCATCCAGTCCACGGTCATTCTGTTCGGCGGCGCCAGGCTGCCCGAGCCGGGCGGCGAGGCTTGGGCGGCGAAGAACGAGACGCAGAAGAAAAACCTCGAGGCCAACAGCAAATATTATGAGGAGGCGCGCAAGTTCGCCCGTCTCTGCTCGCAACAGTCGGCGACCTCCTATTATCGGGAGTTCGTCGTCATCACCGGCGGCGGCCCCGGCGTGATGGAAGCGGGCAATCGCGGCGCCGACGACGTCGGTGCGCCGTCGATCGGCTTGAACATCGTGCTGCCGCATGAGCAGGCGCCCAACGTCTATGTGACGCCGGAGCTGTGCTTCAACTTTCACTATTTCGCGATCCGCAAGATGCACTTCGTCATGCGCGCCAAGGCCGTCGCGGTGTTTCCGGGCGGCTTCGGCACCATGGACGAGTTCTTCGAGACGCTGACCTTGATCCAGACCGGCCGCATGGAGCGTGTGCCGGTGATCCTGTTCGGCAAGGCGTTCTGGCAAAGGGCGATCGATCTCGATTTCCTGGCCGAGCAGGGCACGATTTCGCCCGGCGACCAGGACATCATCGACTTCGTCGACACGGCCGACGAAGCCTGGGACATCATCCGCCGCTTCTACAAATTAGGGGAATAGAGCTAGGAACTGGAGAACTGAGGAACTGAGGAACTGAGGAACTGAGGAACTGAGGAACTGAGGAACTGAGGAACTGAGGAACTGAGGAACTGAGGAACTGAGGAACTGAGGAACTGAGGAACTGAGGAACTGAGGAATCGTCGGTAACGAAATCGACGTCGTCTTCATTCGTCGGGTCGCGCTCCCAGATCTCGGAGAAGGTCGGTTCGAAATTGCGCGGCACCACCAGCACCGTCGTCATGCCGAGCGATTTCGGCACCGAAAGATTGCGCGCCAGATCCTCGAACATCACCGCGTTGTGGCCGGTGACCGAGTGCAGCGCGGCGAACCGTTCATAAGTCTGGCGCGCCGGCTTGGGGTTGAGCCCCGCCGCCACGATGTCGAAGATGGCGTCGAAATGCTCGAGTATGCCGAGCTGCCGCGCCGTGCGCTCGGCATGCCTGCGGTCGCCATTGGTGAAGATGAACTTGCGGCCGGGAAGCTGGCGGATGGCGGCGCCGAGCAGCGGATCGGGCACCAGCCATGAATAATCGATGTCGTGCACCTTCTCGAGAAAATCGTCGGGATCGATGCCGTGCCGCGTCATCAACCCGTTCAGCGTCGTGCCGTATTCCAGGTAGAGTTCCTTCTGCAGCTTGCGCGCATCCTCGCGCGACAAAGTCAGCAGCTCGCCGACATAAGCGGTCATCTTCACGTCGATCTGCGCGAACAGATTCGAATGATGCGGGTAGAGCGTGTTGTCGAGATCGAAGACCCAGTCCGTGACATGGGCGAAGCGGGCGGGATCGGGTGTCGTTGTCATGATTTTCTTATGGCATGCCGACAACGAGTTTATCCACAACTTCTGCGGGTCACGAAGTGTGAAAATGGCGTCTCAGATCAAATTTTAGACGTCTCGGAAAGGTCGCCTTTAGCGCTTGCTGGCACAGAAGCAGTCCGTTGGGAGCAAGCGATGAGTGGCATAATTTTGAAGTCCGCGGCCGTGGCGTTTGCTTCGGTCGCCGTCTCGCTTTTATTGACGCTCATTGTGATTCCGGCAATGGGCTTTCCCATCAGCCGCATCGTCTGGCTGACATCGACCCTTTGCCCGCTGATGCTTGCCTGGGTCGCCAGCGCCGGCACTTTCTGGCAAAGCGACCGGCTGAAGAATGCGCATCGCGATCTTGCCCGCGCTCACGCCCAGCTTGCCGCCGCCCACAGGCGTCTGTCCGAGAAGGCGAGCCGCGACGACATGACGGGCATGCTCAACCGCGAGACCTTCTTCGCCTCGCTTGACGGCTCGCGCCGAAAGGCCGACCGCGGCGCGCTGCTCATCATCGACGCCGACCACTTCAAGACGGTCAACGACAATTTCGGCCACCTGACCGGCGACGACGCCTTGCTCTTGATCGCGCGCGCCATCGAGCGCGGCGTGCGCGCTGGCGACGTGCTCGGCCGCATCGGCGGCGAGGAGTTCGCGGCCTTCCTGATCGGCGCCACCGAGCCGGAAGCGAGACGTGTCGCCGAGCGCATCCGCCGCGAAGTCGAGCTGATCCGGTTCCGTCCGGTCGATGAGCGCCTGGTGCCGCTCACCGTTTCGATCGGCGGCATCACCTGTGGCGAGAGCGCCACCGTGTCGGAGCTGATGCGCGCGGCCGACCGCAGGCTCTACGAAGCCAAGCATCGCGGCCGCAACCTCTCGATCCTCGATCGCGATATCTCGGAAGCAGCCTGACCAAGGCAACATATCGCCATGGCCCGCGCGTTAGCAAAGTCCTAACCATGTCCATATTCAACCGGGCTAAACTTACCCGTGTAATGGGGTTTTCATCTAGGTTTGGCATGGAATTGGCCTGCCCGGCGGTGCGTGTGCCGTTCAGGGAATCGCATGCGTGGATCGAAGCCCCATCGAAAGACGTGTCATGAGCCATATCATAAAGAAAATGTCGCGCCGCGCGCTCGTGCAGGCGCTTATCGCACTGCCGATGCTGTCGCTCTTCCGCAGCCAGCCGGCCGCTGCCGACCCCAATGAGATCATCGAGGTCAATGGCTGGATACTGAGGCGGAGTGACCTTGCATGATCTTCGATAGTTACCAAGCCTATAAGCAGGCCGGCTTCAAGCCGAAGGCCTGCATTCTCGGTTCCGGCCCGGCCGGCACCACGATCGCCAGAAAGCTCGGCGCCGCCGGCATTCCGGTGGTC
>JAEKLU010000357.1 GCA_019509685.1 Mesorhizobium sp.
ATTGTGCCTCGGCGAGCACTTCCGCGGTCGCCGATCCGGCATCGGTCCACTGCGTGGCCGCGAGCTCTTCCTCGCCGCGCCATGCGCCGACCAGCGCCTGCAGGCGCTGGTGATCGGCGGAAAGCGAGGAAAAGGACGCCGTGCTCATGGTCAGAGCCGCTTCAAATCGGTGACGGTGAGGTCGCTCTTGGCGTTGCCGGTGTTCAAGGTCGTCGCCGGCTCGAACATCAGAACCACCGGCTCCGTCGTCAACGAGCGCGGCCGGTGCTCGACGCCGCGCGGCACGACGATGAAGTCGCCCTCGCCGAGCTCGACCGGACCGTCGCGGAAATCGATGGCGATACGGCCGCGCAACACGAGGAAGGCCTCGTCCTCATTGTCATGCGCATGCCAGTCGAAGGCCTCGCCGAACTTGGCGACCTTGGCCTGGCTGTCATTGACGTCGCCGGCGATATGCGGATCGAAGACCCTGGTGATCTTCTGATCCGCCGCCTCGACCAGGTTTATCTTGCGCGGAGGCACCGGCTCAGCCCTTCACCGCCGCCACGATCTTCTTGGCCGCGTCGTCGAGATCATCGGCCGACACCACGTTCAAGCCGCTGTCGTTGATGATCTTCTTGCCGAGCTCGGCATTGGTGCCTTCCAGGCGCACCACCAGCGGCACTTGCAGCCCAACTTCCTTGACCGCGGCGATGACGCCCTCGGCGATGATGTCGCACTTCATGATGCCGCCGAAAATGTTGATCAGGATGCCTTTGACCGCCGGATCCCTGGTGATGATCTTGAACGCTGCCGTCACCTTCTCCTTCGATGCGCCGCCGCCGACATCGAGGAAGTTGGCCGGCTCGGCACCGTAGAGCTTGATGATGTCCATCGTCGCCATGGCAAGGCCGGCGCCGTTGACCATGCAGCCGATATTGCCGTCGAGCGCGACATAGGCGAGGTCGTATTTCGACGCCTCGATCTCCTTCTCGTCCTCTTCGGTGGTGTCGCGCAGTTCGAGCACGTCGGGGTGGCGGAACAGAGCGTTGTTATCGAACGACACTTTGGCGTCGAGTACGCGCAGGCGGCCGTCCTTCATGACGATCAGCGGATTGACCTCGAGCAGGCTCATGTCCTTCTCGACGAACGCCTTGTAGAGGATCGGGAACAGCGTGCCGCCGTCCTTGGCCGCATCGCCGTCGAGCTTCAGCGCGGCGTTGAGCTTCTTCACGTCATCCGCCGTCACGCCCTTTTCCGGATCGACGGCGACGGTGACGATCTTTTCGGGCGTGTCATGCGCGACCGTCTCGATGTCCATGCCGCCCTCGGTCGATACGACGAAGGCGATGCGGCCGACCGAGCGGTCGACGAGGATCGACAGATAGAGCTCGCGCTCGATGTCGGCGCCGTCCTCGATATAGAGGCGGTTGACCTGCTTGCCGGCGGACCCCGTCTGCTTGGTGACCAACGTGTGGCCGAGCATCTCGTTGGTGTTGGCGACCACTTCGGCCGCCGACTTCGCCAGCCGCACGCCGCCCTTGGCGTCGGGGCCGAGCTCCTTGAACTTGCCCTTGCCGCGGCCGCCGGCATGGATCTGGCTCTTTACGACATAGAGCGGGCCGGGCAGCGCCTTGGCGGCGGCCTCCGCCTCGCTTGCCTTGAACACCGGAACGCCGCTTGCCACCGGCGCGCCGAACGTCTTCAGCAGCGCCTTGGCCTGATACTCATGGATGTTCATGCGCTTGGTCTCCGGGGAGGACGGTTTAATTGCCGGCGAGATTTACTTGCCGGCGAGATGCGGGGCGATCTTGGTGCAGGCCTCGGTCAGGCCCTGAACGGCCGCGACCGAGGAATCGAACATCTTCTGCTCGGCCTTGGAGAGGTCGATCTCGATGACGCGCTCGACGCCGCCAGCGCCGATCACCACAGGGACGCCGACATAGGTGCCCTTGACGC
>JAEKLU010000119.1 GCA_019509685.1 Mesorhizobium sp.
GAACCCAAAGCGTCGCATGTGAGGGCCGCGAATGCGGCGCGCTTTTGGGCGGCGCCCTGGCTAGCCATGATCCGGCGACCAACAGTCATGACATGGCGGCGCTAAAATGTTAGCCGTTCCTCAAATCGCAGCCGGTCCACTGCCGGCCGGGAACGGGATAATGAACGACAGGGCAAATCCACCGAAAACGGGCGGCGGCGGGCGCAAGGACCGGCTTGCCGAGGCGCTGCGCGCCAATCTGCAGAAACGCAAGGCACAGACGCGCTCGCGGCGCACCGGCAGTGCCGACCAGAGGCCGGAAGGGTTGCCGGCTGCTGGAAAAATGCACAAGGACTGACCAAATCAGCCACACTGGCTGGCCATGGTCGGTTCGGTTTTAAGAAAATCCTATTTCTTGAACCAAGCCGGCCAATGGTCTAAGCCGGCACACTCAACCGATTGAAGCGGCCTTTCGGGCCGAGGGGACTTTTTCTCATGGATCGCATCAGAATCGTCGGCGGCAACAAGCTGACCGGTACCATTCCGATCTCGGGCGCCAAGAACGCGGCATTGCCGCTGATGATCGCCTCGCTGCTTACCGACGACACGCTGACGCTCGAAAATGTGCCGCATCTGGCCGATGTCGAGCAGCTGATCCGCATTCTCGGCAATCACGGCGTCGACTATTCCGTCAACGGCCGCCGCGAAAAGCAGCAGGAAGGCTATTCGCGCACCATCAATTTCTCCGCCCGCAACATCGTCGACACCACCGCGCCCTATGAGTTGGTGTCGAAGATGCGCGCCTCGTTCTGGGTCATCGGGCCGCTGCTTGCCCGCATGGGCGAAGCCAAGGTGTCGCTGCCCGGCGGCTGCGCCATCGGCACGCGCCCGGTCGATTTGTTCCTCGAAGGCCTGCAGGCGCTGGGCGCCGAGCTCGACGTCGACAATGGCTATGTCTTGGCCAAGGCCAGGAACGGCCGCCTCACCGGCAACCGCTACGTCTTCCCGAAGGTCTCGGTCGGCGCCACCCATGTGCTGATGATGGCGGCCGCGCTCGCCAAGGGCGAGACGGTGCTGGAAAATGCCGCGCGCGAGCCGGAAATCGTCAATCTTGCCGAATGCCTGATCGCCATGGGCGCCAAGATCCACGGCGCCGGCACCGCCACCATCACCATCCAGGGCGTCGAGGCGCTGTCGGGCGCCCGCGTAAGGGTCATTCCGGACCGTATCGAGACCGGCACCTATGCCATGGCGGTGGCCATGACCGGCGGCGACGTCATGCTCGACGGCGCGCGGCCAGATCTGCTGCAGACGGCGCTCGACGTGCTTGTTGAGACCGGCGCCGAGATCACGCCGACCAATGAAGGCATCCGCGTCAAGCGCAACGGCGCCGGCATTTCGCCGGTCGACATCACGACCGCCCCTTTCCCGGCCTTCCCGACCGACCTGCAGGCGCAGTTCATGGGTCTGATGACGATGGCCAAAGGCAAGTCGCGCATCACCGAGACGATCTTCGAAAACCGCTTCATGCATGTGCAGGAACTCGCCCGCCTCGGTGCCCACATCACGCTTTCCGGCCAGACGGCGATCGTCGACGGCGTCGGCAAGCTCAAGGGCGCGCCGGTGATGGCAACCGATCTGCGCGCCTCGGTGTCGCTGGTCATTGCCGGCCTTGCCGCGGAGGGCGAGACGACGGTCAACCGCGTCTATCACCTCGATCGCGGCTTCGAGCGGCTGGAAGAGAAGCTCTCCGGCTGCGGCGCGGTGATCGAGCGCATTTCGGGCTGACGCTTCACCGGCAACCACCGAGACAAAAGGTCGGCCTCTCCGGCGTCGAACCGGCCAATTGTGGACGCCGGCGCTGCCCCTCATCTGCCTGCCGGCATCTTCTCCCCGTAAACGGGGCGAAGGGGCTGGTCGTGGCCTTGGCGCCTTTCCTGCAACGTAGGCGATTGGCGAAATCCCTGGCGAAGACGCTTCTTCTCCCCGTCACTATACGGGGAGAAGTGCCCGGCAGGGCGATGAGGGGCAGCGCCGACCTCACGTGGTTGCTTCGGGCAGGATCCGTGCTGAGGTTGCACGGACCGGAAAGACCGCCTAACAGAAGGCTGAAACCAACCTCAGGTGCGCATTCCGCATGGCAGCCTTAAAACTCATCGCGCTCGACGACCAGGATCTGAGCATCGTCTCGGCACACGTCCAGGACGCCGTGATGAAGGTCTCCGACCTCGAATACCTGCCCGCCGCCAAGCGCTTCGTGATGACCATGAACCGCTTCGTCTGGGAGGCGAAATCGGGCCTGTTTCGCCAGCACAACGAGCGGCGGCAGGCCGTTCTGCATTTCGACCGCGTGCTCGGCGCGAAAACCAACGGAGTTCCCCGCGACAAGCCGGCCGAGGTGCTCTCGCTGCTGGCGATCAGCTTCGTTGCGATCAGCAAGCCGGCCGGCATCGTCGAACTGGTGTTCGCCGGCGGCGGCACCATCATGCTCGACGTCGAATGCATCGAGGCGCGGCTCGCCGATATCGGCGGCTCCTGGGAAGCCTCCTCGCGCCCGGCGCATAGGGGCTAGGGCGCAATGGCGATAACGCTGCGCCTGGAAGACGCCGATTTCGAGCGACGTTTCGCCGCTTTCCTCACCACCAAGCGCGAGGTGTCGGCCGATGTCGAGGCCGCGGTGCGCGACATCATCGGCCGCGTCCGCGCCGAAGGCGACAAGGCGCTGATCGACTACACGCTCAAATTCGACAAGGCCGACCTTGGCAAACTTGGGATTGCGGTCTCGAAGGACGATACCGCCAAAGCCTATGCCGCGGCCGATCCGGCAACCATCGAGGCGCTCAAATTCGCGCGCGACCGCATTCGTTCCCACCACGAACGGCAAAAGCCGAAGGATGACCGCTACACGGACGCCGCCGGCGTCGAGCTCGGCTCGCGCTGGACCGCGGTCGAGGCGGCGGGACTGTATGTGCCGGGCGGCACGGCAAGCTATCCGAGCTCGGTGCTGATGAACGCCGTGCCGGCCAGGGTCGCCGGCGTCGAGCGCATCGTCATTGTCGTTCCGGCCACTGGCGGCGTCATCAACCCGCTGGTGCTGGTGGCGGCCGACCTTGCCGGCGTCTCCGAGATCTACCGTGTCGGCGGAGCGCAGGCCGTTGCCGCCCTTGCCTACGGCACCGAGACGATCCAGCCGGTCGCCAAGATCGTCGGTCCAGGCAATGCCTATGTCGCGGCGGCCAAGCGCCAAGTGTTCGGCACGGTCGGCATCGACATGATCGCCGGTCCCTCGGAAGTGCTGGTGGTGGCCGACGCCGACAACGATCCGGACTGGATCGCCGCCGACCTGCTCGCGCAGGCCGAGCATGACGTGTCGGCGCAGTCGATCCTGATCACCGACAATGCCGAATTCGGCAAGGCGGTGGAGCAAGCGGTCGAGCGCCAGCTCAAGGTGCTGCCGCGCGGCGAAACCGCTGCCGCAAGCTGGCGCGACTTCGGCGCGGTGATCCTGGTGCCGACGCTGGAAGCTTCGCTGCCGCTGGTCAACCGGATCGCGGCCGAACATGTCGAGCTTGCCTTCGACGACGCCGAGGCCTTTCTCGCCAGGATGCGCAATGCGGGCGCGGTCTTTATCGGCCGGCACACGCCGGAAGTGATCGGCGACTATGTCGGCGGCTCCAACCATGTGCTGCCGACGGCGCGTTCGGCGCGGTTTTCCTCCGGCTTGTCGGTGCTCGATTTCGTCAAGCGCACATCGATCCTCAAGCTCGGGCCCGAGCAGCTCAGGGCACTGGGGCCGGCGGCGATCGCGCTCGCCAAGGCTGAGGGGCTCGACGCGCATGCGCGCTCCGTGGCGATCCGGCTGAACATGTAGCGATGTCGGGCCACCACCAAACCCGCGACAGGCTGATCGACGTCGAGCTCGACGAGACGATCGGCCGTTCGACGCCCGACGTCGAGCATGAGCGGGCGGTGGCGATCTTCGACCTGATCGAGGAAAACAGTTTTCGACCGGTCAATGACGACGGCGCCGGACCCTACAAGCTCAAGCTGTCGCTGGCCGAGTCGCGCCTGGTGTTTGCCGTCAGCCGCGACGATGGCGCCGCCGTGGTCACCCACATCCTGTCGCTGACGCCGCTCAGGCGCATCGTCAAGGATTACTACCTGATCTGCGAAAGCTACTACGAGGCCATCCGCTCCTCGACGCCGAGCCACATCGAGGCGATCGACATGGGACGGCGCGGCCTGCACAATGAAGGCTCGCAGACGCTGATGGACCGGCTTGCCGGCAAGATCGAGATCGACTTCGACACGGCGCGCCGGCTGTTCACGCTGGTCTGCGTGCTGCACTGGCGGGGTTAGCCCTGACCACCTTGCCGCATTCGATCCTTTTCCTGTGCGGCATGAACGCCGTGCGCTCGCCGATCGCCGAGCAATTGGCGCGGCGCATGCTGCCGGCCACCACCTTCGTCGCTTCGGCCGGCGTGCGCGCCGGCGAGCGCGACCCTTTCGTCGACGCGGTGCTGACCGAGGACGGGCTTTCGCTCGGTGCGCGCCAACCCAGAACACTGCACGATCTGGAAGACGACTATTTCGACCTCATCGTCACGCTGGCGCCCGAGGCCCATCATGCGGCGCTTGAGCTGACCCGCTCGCTCGCCGTCGAGGTCGAATACTGGCCGATGCCCGACCCGACCGACACCGGCGGCACGCGCGAACAGATCATGAGCGCCTATCGCGACGTGCGCGAGCGGCTGAAAGCGCGCATTGGCCGCCGTTTTCCCGATCCAAAGGCCGAAAACGCGACGGATTAAGCGTGTTCACAAGCGCACGATTATCATATAGGTTCCGCCGAAATTCCGGCCTGGGCACTCCTGGGCGCCGGAACTGAAATCCAAGCAAAGGTATCGAATGCCGAAGGAAGAAGTCCTCGAGTTTCCGGGTGTCGTGACGGAATTGTTGCCGAACGCGATGTTCCGGGTGAAGCTCGAAAACGAACACGAGATCATCGCCCACACGGCCGGCCGCATGCGCAAGAACCGCATCCGCGTGCTGACCGGCGACAAGGTCCTGGTCGAGATGACGCCCTATGACCTGACCAAGGGCCGCATCACCTATCGTTTCAAGTAACAGTCCGGCGCGAAGAGCGATGAGCATCCTGCAGAAGCTCGTGCTTGCCTCGGGTTCGCCGCGCCGCATCGAATTGCTGCAGCAGGCCGGCATCGAGCCGGACCGCGTGCTGCCGGCCGATGTCGACGAGACGCCGCTGCGCGCCGAGCATCCGCGCTCGCTGGCCAAGCGGCTGGCCAAGGAGAAGGCCGACAAGGCGCTCGCCTCGCTGAAAAGCGAAGAGGATTACGCGCCGGCCTTCATCCTCGCCGCCGACACGGTGGTGGCGGTCGGACGCCGCATCCTGCCCAAGGCAGAGACGATCGACGACGCTCGCAACTGCCTCGGCCTGCTTTCCGGCCGTTCGCACCGTGTCTATTCCGGCGTCTGCCTGATCACGCCGGGCGGCAAGCAGCGTTTGCGGCTGGTGGAGACAAGGGTCCGCTTCAAGCGGCTGCCGCGCGAGGAAATCGACGCCTATGTCGCGTCAGGCGAATGGCGCGGCAAGGCCGGCGGCTATGCCGTGCAGGGCCTCGCCGGCTCCTTCGTCGTCAAGCTGGTCGGCTCCTACACCAATGTGGTCGGCCTGCCGCTCTATGAGAGCATTGCGCTGCTTTCCGGCGAAGGCTTCAAGGCCCATCAGAACTGGCACGCTTCGCGCCCATGAGCCTGGACGACAAAGTGACGCCGCTTCGGCCGAAGCGGCCCTGCCCCGAATGCGGAAAACCTTCCGCGCGCGAGCATTATCCGTTCTGCTCGGTGCGCTGCAAGGATATCGACCTCAATCGCTGGCTGAAGGGCGCCTATGTCATTCCAGGCCGCGACAGCGAGGAGGACGAAGACGACAACCCGAAGCCAGGTCCGGCAGCCAGGGACAAGGACTGAGCAGCGGAGCCGCTGCTTTCCGACGATTTTTCTTTCCGGTGAAATCAACCGCCAAGCTAAGTGATTGTTTTCACGCAATTCCGAGCCGGAAAACCGCTACATACTTTTCCGGGAATTGCTCTGGACAGGCAGGATACCCGTGCTATAACCCACGCGCTTTCCAGGGGCGCCGCATGGTGCTCCCGTGAAATCCGGCAGGCGGATCCCGTTAGCCGGCGCAGGCCCAGATAGCTCAGTTGGTAGAGCAGCGGACTGAAAATCCGCGTGTCGGTGGTTCGAATCCGCCTCTGGGCACCACTTCTCTTCGGTCCATTCCGGACACATAGGTACGGTTTATACCGGAGACATGGGTAACACTGGGCCCGAATGGGTTTTGGAGTGGTTCGAGCCTGCATGTCTCATCATCGAAGTATCCCAATCATAGTCCATGAAGTTCGTCAGCCAGATGTGGTCCTCGACCTGCTTGATGCCGACGGTCTGGCCGGCAAAGACAAGGCTGAGGTTGATCTTCCTGCGATTGTAGCGGATGCGGCCGCAGGTGGTGACGATGACGGCCTTGTCGTGAAACGGATAATCGAGGTCAGGCAGGCCAGTGCAGGGGTGCGTTGGGGGCGTGTAGCGCTCTGCCGGACAGTCCATGCCGAGTGCCTGATGTGGAGGTTCTTGAGTTGAGTTCGTTGATGAACTCGTCGAACCTGCCTGCTGCTGAAGGAAATGCCCGCAGCAGAACGGACGCCATGAGCGTATGCACCTCACCCTGAAGAAGAAGACCACCAAACCGGCCGGCGCTTT
>JAEKLU010000073.1 GCA_019509685.1 Mesorhizobium sp.
TTTTGCTGGGGGCGAAATAGGATCGACGAAGGTGTAAAGATCGTACTTTTGCCCGGCATTGTACCACCGTCATCGGGCTAAACTTATAGTTGCCAACGACAACTATGCGGAAGCACGTCTCGCTGCTTAATGCAGTGCGATAGCTTCAAATCAAGCCCTAGGGGTTCGCACTTCTAGGCGGGGTTCGGAGGTACCTGGCAACAGAAACCTCCACTTCCCCCTTTCTGCTTCCCCAATCATCAACAGAACGGCCAAGCCCTCTCCGGCGCGTCATGCGCGGCGCGGCCTGCTGCTCATCGCCCATGGACAAGTCATGCAAGACGACATCGATCGATTTTTCGTGCTGACCGGCGGTCCCGGTTCCGGCAAGACGACACTGATCGAAGCGCTGAAAGCCAAAGGCTTCGCGACCGCGCCCGAAGCCGGGCGCGGCATCATCCGCGACCAGATGGCAATCGACGGCCCTGCCCTTCCCTGGCACGACCGCGCGCTGTTTGCCGAACTTATGCTGTCCTGGGAGCTGCGCTCCTGGCATGCCGCGCATGCCGAGCCCGCTCCAGTCTTCTTCGACCGCGGTGTGGCCGATACAATCGGCTATCTCAGGCTTTGTGGCCTGCCGGTGCCCGAGCACATCAGAAGTGCGGCAGATAAATTCCGCTATGCGCGTCGCGTTTTCGTCGCGCCGCCATGGCCTGAGATCTTCACCCAGGACGAAGAGCGCAAGCAGACGCTCAACGAAGCCGAGCGCACTTTTCAAGCGGTGACCGGTGTCTACGCCGAACTCGGCTACGAGCTGGTGCCGCTGCCTCTTGTCTCCGTCGAGGAGCGGGTGCGCTTCATCCTCGATCAGGCCGACTTGCGTCAGACATGAAAAAGGCCGGGATGACCCGGCCTTTTTGCTTGCTGGTAGCCGTTGCTTATTCCGCCGGCGCTTCCGCCGCTTCCCGCGAGCGGCCAAGCGTCACCTTGGCCAGCGTGAAGGAGATCACCGCGCACAGCGTGATGCCGGCGACCATCGGCAGTGGCGTGCCGTCGAAGAAGACACCGGCGACGCCCATCGCCAGCGCGCCGATGGCGAAATGCAGCGTGCCCATCAGCGCCGAAGCGGTACCCGCGATCTCGCCATGCTCTTCCATGGCCAGCACCGAGGTGGTGGGGATGACGAGGCCGAGGAAGCCGTAGCCGACGAACAGCAGCGCCGCCATCACGTCGAGCCGGTCGACGCCGGATGCCATGATCGCAAACAGCGCCACCATCGTCGTGGCATAGCCGGTGACCGCAACCCAGACGACGCGCTTCAAGCCGAAACGCTCGGCCAGCATCCCGGTCAGCTGCGACATGCCGATGAAGGCAACCGCATTGATCGAGAAGAACACGCTATAGACCGACGGCGACAGGCCGTAATGGTCGATCAGGATGAAGGACGAGCTCGACAGATAAACGAAGAAGCTGGCGATCCCGAAGCCGGCGATTGCCGTCAGGCCGAGGAAGTTGCGGTCACCCAACAGGAAGCGGTAGCCGGCCAATGCGGTGCCGAAGGACGAGTTGGCGCGCTCTTCGGCTGACCGCGTCTCCTTGAGCGAGGTGGCAAGCAGGATCGTGGCCAAAGCCGCTGCAGCCGTCACGGTCCAGAACACGGCGCGCCAGCCGAAGCTCTCGATGATCTGGCTGCCGGTCAGCGGCGCCAGGATCGGCGACACCGAAAACACCAGCATCAAGAGCGACATCAGCTTGGCGGCCTCGTTGCCGGTGTGCAGGTCGCGCACGATGGCGCGCGGCACCGCCATGCCGGCGCTGGCGCCGAGCCCCTGCAGGAAACGGAAGGCGATCAGCCATTCGATGGTCGGCGCCATCGCCGAGCCGACGCCGCCGATCATGAACAGCGCGAGGCCGCCATAGAGCGGCAATTTGCGCCCGACCATGTCGGAGATCGGACCGACGACGATCTGACCAAAACCCATCGACAGGAAGAAGATCAACAGGCTCATCTGCACGGCAGCGGTGCCGGCATGCAGATCCTGGCCGATCGAAGGCAGCGCGGGAAGATACATATCGATGGCGAACGGGCCGATCGCGGACAACAAGCCGAGCACGACCGCAATGCGGAGGAATTTGGGACTCATGGATAAAGGCTCTTTTCGAATGTGGTTTGCCGCCGCGAAATAGCGGTGTCTAAACCCAGGACGTTTCATCCCGCGGGAATTCGACATCAAGGAGCAAACTTGTTTGTCTCAAGCGCAAATTCAGTTCGCCTCTTAGCGAATTGAACTCGTCCCTATCGCGAATTCCCTTTCTCATGTCCACAAATTTAGACACCCTTGTCCAATTCGTCAATCACCGCTATATAGTTTTTTATGAAGCACGGCGTTTCTCCTGACACTTTCCCGCCACGCAGCCATGAGGCCAAACGCGTGTCGGTGGTCGACGCTGCTGCTGGCGTGTTCTGCCGGGAAGGCTATGCCGGGGCCAATATCGACTTGATCGCGGCCGAGGCCGGCGTGTCGCGCCAGACCGTCTACAACCATCATGGCGACAAGGAAAAGCTTTTTGTCGCGGTGGTGCGCGACCTGACCGAGCGCTGCAATGCGGGCATCTTCGCCACGATCGCCACCTTCCCCGACCAACCGACCGATCTCGAGGCCGATCTGATCACGTTTGCCGTTCGCATGAACCGCAACTGCATCTGCAGCCGCGATGGCCGTTTCCTGCGCAAGCTGATTCAGGCCGAGGGCGAACGCTACCCGGAACTCTTTGCCGAATGGCGTGAGCGGGGTCCCGGCCGCACATGGTCGGCGCTTGCCGCCCGCTTCGCCCGGCTCGCTCTTGCCGGCCACCTGTCGATCGGCGATCCCGATGTCGCGGCGCGCCAGTTCCTGGCGCTGGTCAATGCCGAATTGCAGATCACCTTCATGCTCGGCGGCACGCCGACCGAGGAAGAGGTCCAGCACTCCGCCAGCAACGGCGTGCGGACCTTCCTCAACGCCTTTGCCAGGAAGAAACAGCCAGCCGGCAAACAGCCGGTCCTCGCCCACGCCTGAGCGATCAAATCGTCGGCACCCCTCTTGGCCTCAGCGCTTTGCGCCTATATGCGGTTTACGCCGCGCCCAAGCTTGATTACAGCTATGCGGACGATTCAACGGAACCCGACCAGCACATGGCCGACGACCACATCCGCTACGACATTCTGGCCCAGGAGGCTCTGCGCGGCGTCATGCGCAAGGTCCTGGCCGAAGTCGCGCGCACCGGCCTTCCGGGCAATCATCACTTTTTCATCACCTTCCTGACCGGCGCGCCGGGCGTGCGCGTCTCGTCCAGGCTGCGCGAGCGCTATCCCGAACAGATGACCATCGTCATCCAGTTCCAGTACTGGGACCTGAAAGTGACGGACGCCGGTTTCGAGGTCGGGCTCTCCTTCTCCGATGTTCCGGAAAAGCTGGAGATTCCCTTCTCCGCCGTGCGCGGCTTCTACGATCCGTCGGTCAATTTCGAGCTCGAATTCGACGTCAAGAGCGAGACCGCGGAAGACGAAGCCGCGGCACCTGCTCCCGAACCGATCGCCGTCGTCGTTCCCGAAAAGAAGCCGGAATCCAAGAAGAAGGCCGCCGAGGCCGAGAAGAAGGCCGCTGTCGCCGAGACCGGCGGCAAGGGCGCCGACGTGGTTTCGCTCGACGCCTTCCGCAAGAAGTAAGCCGGCGCGATGGGCGAGATCGTCAATCTCCGGCATGCCCGCAAACAGAAAGCGCGCACCGAGAAGGAACGCCTGGCAGGCGAGAATCGAGCGTTGCACGGCCGCTCCAAAGCCGAGCGCGAGCGTGACCGATTGACCTCCCACAAGGCCGAAAAGTTCGTCGCCGGCCATCGCCGCGAAAAGCCTGACGATCCTGGTGAGCGCTGAGCACCCGATGGCCGCGGTCGAAAAACGTTCTGTAACGATCCGCGGCCACCGCACCAGCTTTTCGCTGGAACAGCCCTTCTACGACGACCTCATCGTCATCGCGGCGGAACGATCGCTGTCGCTCGCCGCACTCGTCGCAGAGATCGACGAGACCCGCACGCGCGACGCCAATCTATCTTCGGCGCTCAGGCTCTATGTGCTCGCCTGGGCAAAGCGCGACGGCAAGGCATCGTAAAGACGGGCGCTTACGCCGGGTCGCTAACGCCCTGTCCCGCCTTGCGCCTGCCGCCAAAATTGAGCAACGCGGTGCGATCGCGCTCTTCCGCCTGCTTTTTCGACCTGACCCGCATCATGTCCTTCCAGCCGATATAGCCGACGAGTTGTTCATCCTCGCGTGAGACGACCGGCAGATGCGAGACATTGGCGAGCAGCAGCTTGTCGGAAAGTGCCTCCAGATATTCGTCCGGATAAGCGAGCGTAATCTTGCTGCCGGCAAGCAGTTCGCCGAGCGTCGCCTTGCGGTGCCTGCCGTTACGACGCCAGCGCAGGATCGCCGGCGGATCGATGACGCCGAGCACATGCCCCTCGGCATCGACCACCGGGAAGCTCGGATGCCTCGTCTCGGGCCCGGTGAGAAAGGCAGCCGCGCCATGCAGCGTCATCGTCGCAGGCACGCTTTCCACCTTGGCCGTCATCACCTCGCGCACCCTGGTCAGCGCGAAAGGATCGACACGGTATTCGCGCACGAGATGATGTCCGCGCCGGGCCACTTTCTCGGTCAGGATCGAGCGCTTCATCAACAATACGGTGACGGCGTGCGCCGTGGCGCAGGCCGCGATCAGCGGCACCAGCACATGCGTGTTGCCGGTAAGCTCGGTGGCGAAGAAGGTTGCGGTTAGCGGCGCACGCATGGTGCCGCCCATGGTCGCCGCCATCGCCAGCAGCGGCCAGAAGCCGGGGCTCGCTTCCGGCAGGATGCCCGACAGCACCGCGCCCATCGCGCCGCCCATGATCAAGAGCGGCGCCAGCACGCCGCCGGAGGTTCCGGAGCCTAGCGCGACGGACCAGATGATCGTCTTGACCACCAGCAGCAGGAGCGCCGCCGTCGCAATCATGCGGCCGTCCAGCATGTTGGCGATGTTGTCGTAGCCGACGCCAAGGGCATGCGGCTCGATCAGGCCGCCGATGCCGACCACCAGGCCGCCGATCATCGGCCACCACATCCAGTGTATCGGCAATTTCAGGAAAGCGTCCTCGCAGGCATAGACCAATTGCGTCAGCAGGCCGGAAAGAAGGCCAGCGGCAATGCCGATCAGCACCCAGCCGCCCAAGCCGGTGATCGATGCCTCCATGCCCCCCGAAAACGGAAAGATCGGCCCCGGCATATGCAGCAAGGTGCGCTCGACCTCGGCGACGATCGCGGCGACAGCGACGGGGATGAAACTGCGCGGCGTCCATTCGAACAAGAGCAGCTCGACCGCGAGCATGATGGCCGCGATCGGCGTGCCGAACACGGTCGTCATGCCGGCCGCAGCGCCCGCCACGAGCAGCGTCTTGCGCTCATTGTCGCTGACCGGCAGCATCTGCGCGATCAGCGAGCCGATGGCGCCGCCGGTCATGATGATCGGGCCTTCGGCACCGAACGGCCCACCCGAGCCAATCGAGATCGCTGACGACAACGGCTTCAGTACAGCGACCTTGGCGTCGAGCCGCGAGCGGCCGAGCAGGATCGCCTCGATGGCTTCGGGGATGCCGTGGCCGCGGATCTTCTCGCTGCCGAAGCGCGCCATCAGTCCGATGATCAGCGCACCGATCACCGGCACGAAGACGGCGGCAAGCCCGAGCGGTGTGTCTTCCAGCCTGAGCTCGGCCAGCGAAAACTGACCGAAATAAGCAACATTGGTGGCAAGCCGGATGAGCTTCAGCAGCGCGATGCCGGCGAACAGCCCGGCGGTCGCTACCACGACGGCAATGGCCGCGATCAGCAGAACGCGTGGATCGGTGGTGAAGTCACGGAGGTGGTCGTTGCCGTCGGAGGCGGATTTCATGGGGACTCAGCTTTCTGGCGGCGCGCTTGCCGACCGATCGTCGGGCGGCTACATATCGTAACACGATATAATTCTTCAAGACCCCTTCGACCGCCGCCCCCGCGTCATTTTGGACAAGGATTGCGTCACAGCATGATCCCGCACAATGGGAACCGGTTTTCGGCGAACATCATGCGCCAACAAAGATCTACGCTTTGAGGTTTCGCGCGAAAGCGCCATAAGTCGAGAGATGACGACGCCAAAAAACCCACGACCCGAAATCAGCCTGGCCGACTACCAGAGGCTGTCGGAGTTCCGTTATCTCCTCCGCCGCTTTCTCGAATTCAGCCAGGTCCAGGCCAATGACGCAGGCCTGACGCCTCGCCAGCACCAGGCGCTGCTGGCAATCAAAGGCTATCCCGGTGGCGGACCGGTGGCCGTCGGTGACCTGGCCGAGCGGCTGCGCATCCGCCATCACAGCGCGGTCGAACTGGTGAACCGCCTTGCCGAGGCGGGGCTTGTCGTCAGGGATCAGGACAAGGCGGACAACCGGCGTGTGCTGCTGCAATTGACGCCTCTGGCCGACGACCGGCTGGCGGAATTGTCGGCCGCCCATCTCGACGAGCTTTCCCGCATCGAGCCTATGCTTCGGCGCCTGCTTTCACGCCGCGAGCCATCCTGAGCGCCGCGACGACTTCGGCCGCCATCCATTGGCGAGGCATCAACCGCCGTCGAGCGACTTCAACAGATTGTCGATGGTGAACGGATTGGGCTTCGGCTTCGCCGGCGATGAAATCGAGCCGTC
>JAEKLU010000074.1 GCA_019509685.1 Mesorhizobium sp.
CATGGCAAAGGCGGTGCGGCGGACGAATTCGCGCTCGTCGGCGGCGAACTCCTCGATCAGGTCGCGCCAGAACGGTGTCTCGATAAAGAGGTCGACGACTGTGTCGACGATCTCCCAGCTGTCGAAATCGGCGGCCCAGCGCCGGCATAGCGCAATATCGACCTTCTGCGGCTCGCCGGTGAAGGCCGCCAGCAGCCGCGCCTCGCGGATGCCGGTATCCCATAGCAGCAGCGAGCGCTCATGGTTCTTCTTCAATTTGCGCGCCAGCGGCCGCAGGTCGGCATTGCCGATGCCGAGCGCGCTTTCGGTTTTGATGCCGAAACGCGCCATGCCGGCGCGGTTCTGCTCGGTGCCGATCGAGCGCAGATGCGCGACGATGTCGTCGGCGCCCCAGCGCGGATCGGGCAGGGCCATCGCGCGCCTACTTTTCCAGCCGGGCCAGCAGCGAAGACGTGTCCCAGCGGCGGCCGCCCATCTCCTGCACATCCTTGTAGAACTGGTCGACGAGCGCCGTCACCGGCAGCCTGGCACCGTTGCGGTTGGCTTCGGCGAGACAGATGCCGAGATCCTTGCGCATCCAGTCGACGGCAAAGCCGAAATCATATTTCCCGGCATTCATCGTCTTGTGGCGGTTTTCCATCTGCCACGAGCCGGCCGCGCCCTTGGAGATCACCTCGATCACCTTTTCGATGTCGAGGCCGGCCTTCTTGCCGAAATGGATGCCTTCGGCCAATCCCTGAACGAGACCGGCGATGGTGATCTGGTTGATCATCTTGGTGAGCTGGCCGGCGCCGGCCGGACCCATCAGCCCGACCATGCGGGCGAAGGCGTCGATGACGGGCCTGGCCTTGTCGAACGCCGCCTGGTCGCCACCGACCATGACGGTCAGCAGGCCGTTCTCGGCGCCGGCCTGGCCGCCCGAAACCGGCGCGTCGAGGAAGGAAAGACCGGCCTTGCGCGCCGCTTCGTCGAGTTCGCGCGCGACCTCGGCCGAAGCCGTGGTGTTGTCGATATAGATGGCTCCCTTCTTCATCGCCGCGAAGGCGCCGTTGGCGCCGATCGTTACCGAGCGCAAGTCGTCGTCGTTACCGACGCAGGAGAAGACGAAATCCTTGCCCTCGGCGGCCTCCGCCGGCGTCAGCGCCAGGTTGCCGCCGTGCTGGCCGACCCACTGCTCAGCCTTGGCCGGGCTGCGGTTATAGACGGTGACATCGTGGCCGCCCTTGTTCTTGAGGTGCCCGGCCATGGGATATCCCATGACGCCCAGACCGAGAAATGCCACCGATGCCATAGGTCGTACCTTCCGAAGACAGAGTTTGCTGTTGCGGAAGGTCTATGCGCTGCAGCGAATTCGTCAAGGCGCGCAGGGGCGTATCGACTGGTACAGCCCGGGTGTCCGTTTATGAATGTCGTTCTCCCAAAACCGCTGCGCACTTTTGGGCGACATGCATTAGCGGTGCAGGTGGACGGTGATCCGGCGCTCGATCCATTCGACGCCGTGGCGCAGGATTTCGACCATCACCAGATAGACGATGGCGACCCAGATATAGGCCTGAATGTCGAAGGACTTTGCATAGGCGAGCTTGGCGTTGCCCATCAGGTCGTAGACGGTGATGATGGCGACGATGGCCGAGGCCTTGATCATCAGGATCAGCTCGTTGCCGTAGGGCCTGAGCGCCACGATGATCGCCTGTGGCAGGATGACCTTGCGCAGCGTCTGAAGTGTGTGCAGGCCGAGCGAAGCCGCACCTTCCCACTGGCCGCGCGGAACGCTTTCGATGGCGCCGCGCAGGATTTCGGCCTGATAGGCAGCAGTGTTGAGCGAGAAGGCGAAGACACCGCAATAGAACGCTTCGCGGAAGAACCACCACAGCCCGACCGTCTCGAGCTCCGGCCGGAACGAGCCGACGCCGTAATAGACGAGGTAGGTCTGCACCAGGAGCGGCGTGCCGCGGAAGAAATAGACATAGCAATAGGCGAGCCCGGACAGCACCCGGTTCTTCGACATGCGGCCATAGGCGACAGGCAGCGACATGAGCGCGCCCAGCACCATCGAGATCGCCACCAGCGACAAGGTTGTTCCGAGCCCCTGCAGATAGGCCGGCGCGTATCTGGCGAAGAATTCGGCATTCCAGGCAAAGACCAGATAGGCAACGATACCAAGGCCGAAGAGGATCCAGAACCCGACCAGCGCATAGCCCAGGACACGGGCGCGCGACCAGCCTCGCGCCAGAGGCGGTGGCCTTTCGACAGCGGCGGCTTGGGCGACGCTCATCGCGCTTCTCTCCGTCCGAGCGAGCGCAGGATGAAGCCGGTGGCGATCGACGACAGGATGGCGAGCACGAGGAAGACCAGTGCCGCCACGCTGTAGAACAGGAAGGAATGCTTGGTGACGCGCGCCGCGACACCGGCATTGCGCAAGGTCTCGGCGAGGTTGACGACGGAAACCAGCGACGTGTCCTTGAGCAGGCTCAGCCAGCAATTCTCAAGACCCGGGAAGGCGATGCGTATCAGCTGCGGCAGAACCACCAGCCGCATGGTCTGCCATTTCGACAGGCCAATGGCGTAGCCGCCCTCATATTGGCCTTTCGGAATGGCGCGGAACGCGGAGAGGAAGACCTCGCTGGCATAGGAGGAGAAGATCAGCGACAGCACGATCATGCCGGCGATGAAGCTGTTGACGTCGATCGTGGCGCCCGGATTGAACAGCCGCAAGAGATATTGCAGCAGAATCGGCATGCCGAAGAAGAACAGGAACAGCGTCACCAGTTCCGGCAGGCCGCGAAAGACGGTGGTGTAGATGTTTCCGGCCAGCCGCAACGCCGGCTCTTCGTGCTGCTTGGCGAAAGCGACGAAAAAGCCGATCACCAGGCCGAAAGGAAGGGTGGCAAGCGCCAATGCGATCGTGACCAGCACGCCATAGGCAATGTCGTCACTCCAGCCATCCGGTCCCCAGCTGAGAAGAGTCCAAATGCTTTGGGCCGGCATTGACGGGTCGTGTCTCCGTGGCGATCGCTTGAAGAAGGAAAAGCGGCGAGGGGATGCCTCGCCGCTTTTGGCTTAACGATCAGGACTCGGCGCCGAAGACGTCGAACTTGAAGTACTTGTCGTTGATTTCTTTGTACTTTCCGTTCTTGCGGATGGCGTCGATCGCGGTGTTCAGCTTGTTGACCAGGTCGGTCTCGCCCTTGCGCACGGCAATGCCGGCGCCCGGTCCGAAGATCTCGACCGGCTGCGGTGAAGGCTGGCCGAGGATCTTGCAGCAGGCGCCGTCAGGCGAATCGAGCCACTGCTGCAGCACCACGATGTCATCCTCGATGGCGTCGAGGCGGCCGTTGGCCAGATCAGCCTGCTCCTCGGGACTGCTCGGATAGCCCTTGATGGTGCTGTCGGTGAAGGTCTTCGAGGCATAGTTGTAGTGGGTGGTCGTGGTGGCGACGCCGATGTTCTTGCCGGCGAGGTCCGCCTTGGTCACACCCTTGAGCGGGGAATCCTTCGGCACGGCGATCGCCGATGGCGTGTTGTAATATTTGTGGCTGAAGTCGACCTTCTCGGCACGTTCCGGCGTGATCGACATCGAGGCGACGATGGCGTCGAACTTGCCGGCCTGCAGCGCCGGGATGATGCCGTCCCAATCCTGCGCGACGAAGGTGCACTTCACCTTCATTTCGTCGCAGAGGGCCTTGGCGATATCGATGTCGAAGCCGACCAGCTGGCCGTCGGAGGTCAGGTTGTTGAAGGGCGGGTAGGCGCCTTCGGTGCCGATCCTCAGGGTCTTTTCCTGAGCCTGGGCGACGCCGAGTGTCAGCAGCGCGGCCGAAGCGGCAAGCGCGATACGCAGTGCAATACGCATGATGATCCTCTCATAATTATCATGGCCGCTGTCCCGTGCGGCTCTTGTGGGCGGTGGTTTGTTGACCGCCCGCTACGGCGGATACTCCCACTCTTTGCGAGAAAAAAGCAACTGCAAATCAACGGCAAACTGCAATCGCCGTCTGCCGCTGCGTTACTTGGTTTGAGCGACAAGACCTGTGCTGCGCTCGACGAAGTCGGCTATCGACTTGGTGTCGTCGAGGTCGAAGACGGGCAGCTTTTCACCCTCGACCGCAAAGTCGGCGGCGATGGCGACAATGTTGGGATCGTTGGCGGAAAGCGGCGTGCGATCCTTGGCCTCGAGCCGTCTTGCCTCGATCTTCTTGTGGGCTTCGCGCTTGTAGCCCTCGACCAGCACGATATCGCAGGACCCCAGCCTGGCCAGGATGTCATCCAGCTTCGGCTCGTCCTCGCCCCGCAATTCGTGCATAAGGGCCCAGCGACGGCCGGAGACGATTGCAACCTCCGTGGCGCCCGCCTGACGATGACGAAAGCTGTCGGCGCCCGGCTTGTCGATATCGAAGTCGTGATGGGCATGTTTGACGGTCGAGACCGTCCAGCCGCGCCGAACCAGCTCCGTGACCAGCTTCTCGGTCAAGGTCGTTTTGCCGGAATTCTTCCAGCCGGTGATGCCGAACACGCGTCTCATGGGTGGAGGCTTTGCAACAGACGCTTCGCCACCGCAAGGTCATCCGGCGTGTTGACGTTGAAGAACGGGTCGATGCGCTGGCCTTCGGCCTCGATCATCGGGAAATCCACCACAACGAAACCGTGCCGCTCCATGAAGGCGGAAACCCGGCGGTTGTCTTCGTCGACCAGGAACCGGCGCAAGGACTCGCGCAAGCCGAGCGGCCAAAGCGCGAAGGTCGGGTGCCATCGGTCGTCGGTACTGGCGACGGCGATCTTACCCGGCTGTTCGCCCGCCGCTTGAGCCAGTCGCTCGACGAGATCGCCAGGGAAGAAGGGCGTGTCGCCGGCGGCGCTCACCATCGCCTCGCAACCGGACTGCGTCGCTGCCCATTCCAGCCCGGTCAGAATGCCGGCCAGCGGTCCGACGTAGTCCGGCACCGTGTCGGCAAGCACCGGCAGGTCGATGCCGGCAAACCGTGCCGGGTCGCCATTGGCGTTGATCGCCAGGGTGGCGACCTGCGGCTTGAAGCGAGCGGCGACATGGTCGATCAGCCTCGCGTTGTTCAGCGAAAGCAGAGGCTTGTCGCCGCCGCCCATGCGCCGCGACAGGCCGCCCGCCAGGATGATGCCGGCAATTTCTGTGACCATCGCGTCTATATGCCGTCCGGCGCCATATCGGGTCCAGCGCTTTCAGCGGCGGGCTGCCGCCGGCCGACGACGCGCTCGCGGTAAAGCGCGTAGAGCCCCGAGCCGATGATTATCACGGCGCCGACGATCATCGGCAGGTCCGGAATGTCGCCGAAGATGACGAGGCCAAGCAGGATCGACCAGAGCAACGCCGTGTAGCGGAACGGTGCGACGAAGGAGATGTCGCCCGAACGCATCGCCTTGATGATGAACTGATAGCCGATGATCACCAGCACCGCGGCCAGCGCCAGCAAGGCGGTGGCGTGGCCGGTCATCGGCGTCCACCCACCCATCGGCGACAGCAGAAGGGCGCCGAGAACGGTCATGGCCAGCGCCGTCGCCGTCGACACCAGCATGGTCGGGATCGCTTGCGGGATGCGCTTGGTCGCGAGGTCGCGCACCGCGCAGCAGGCGACGCTGGTCAGCGCCAGCAGCGAATAGACGCTGAATCCCTCGAAGCCCGGCCGCACGATGATGAGTACACCCGCGAAGCCGACCGCGATGGCCAGCCAGCGCCGCCAGCCGACGCCTTCTCCGAAGAACAAAGCCGCTCCCATCGTCACCGCCAGCGGCAATGCCTGCAGCACGGCGGAGACATTGGCGATCGGCAGATGCGCGAGCGCGATCAGGAACGACACCGTGGCGCCGGCTTCGCCGGCGACACGCATCGCCACCATCGGCTGCAGCATCGCCGCCGGATGGGCCAATGCGCCGCGCTGCCAGGCAAGCAGGCCGACGAAAAGCGAGGCAAACGCGCCGCGCACAAGCATGACCTGCGCCATGTTCATCGATTCGGAGGAGTATTTCGTGATCGCGTCATTCAAGGTGAAGCCGATCATGGCTACGATCATGAACAGCGCGCCGCGCAGATTTGGCGAAAGAGGCAAGGGCGGCGTTTCCGGATTCTATTTTAAGCCAAGCCCTAGCAGGCGACCGGGAAACAGCAACGGCAAAGAAATGGGCCACAGATGTTCTCCGCGGCCCAACAGATCGATTTAAAGCGGTGTCGAAGGCCTATTTCGGCGTCAGCACTTCGGTGCCGTTCCCGTCCTGGCCGGCGATTGTCCACAGCCCGTGCAGCGAGCCGTCTTTCTCCATCTTGTAGACGACGAGACCGATTTCCTTGCCCATGGCATAGCCGGCGGAAAAGGCATCGTCATTACGCATGCAGATGCCGTCCGAGGTCGAGCCGCCGGTTTCCCAATGGATCTTGCAGGTCGTGTCGCTGGTCAGCGTGATCGTTGCCTCGCCGCCATATTTCGAGCCATCGAAGTTGGTGCCCGCAACGGTGTAGGTGCCGCCGATCGATTGGGCTGCCGCCGGCAGGCAAGCGACCCCAAGCATGGCAACTGTAAGCATGAATTTATGCATGTGGATTCCCCCATAGAGCCAAAAGCGCGGCAACACGCTAGGCTGGAAAAAGCGCGTGGTAAATCGGGGCTCGCGACCTTGCGTAAGGTTTATTTCCAGTGTGGCCCGGACGCCTCGTGCAGGCTGGCGGCGATGGCTCCGACCAGCGGGTCGTATTTCGCCTT